>JABFSA010000158.1 GCA_013140775.1 Acidobacteriota bacterium
GTGGAGGGGCGGCCGCGAAGGCGCTCATCATCGACGGCGGCGTCGGCAGGACATCGTAGGCCATGAGCGGAATGATGATGAGCATGGTGGCCGCCACAGCGTGAAGACAGATCGACACGGTCATTGGCAACGTGTCCCGGTGCGGAGTCTGTCGATGATCGCCGACGATGAGGTCGAACATGGGGTACTTCCTCCTGCTCCTGGTCTGAGGCAAGGCAAGTACCAATCATTCGTGCGACGAGCGGAAAGGAAGGCACGCCTGCCGTGCAGGCCCGCGATCGGGCCCGCGACGGCGGTGTAACGCTGGTGCAACTGTGTCTTCAGTGGGCTGCGAGATCTTCCACGGTCTACGAGGACTTCTCCTCGTTGAGCCTCGCTACGTCGGTCCGCCTGTACCTCTGATACAGGCGTGCCCGACCTTGCGCTCAACGCTGTGCCAGGGATCCTACGGCCGCAGGTAGTCGGTGCCCTTGAACGCCGCCCTCATCGACGCCGTGCTGAGACCGTTCGACAAGCGGCACGTCGCGGGAGCACCAGGGTTGTGGCCACGATCGAGCTCGCCACCGGCGCCGAGAGATACTAGGCGCTTCAAGTCCCGATGACCCCTCCACCGCCACTCCACGCGGACGCCGCCCGGCCTGGTCTGCTGGGCCATCCTGCGTTTCGCAGCCTCGAATCAGAGCTGACGACCGTAAGACTCAAAGGTGGAGAGACGCTCCTTCTGGCCGGTGAGCCCGGGGACGCCTTGTATGTGGTCGTCTTTGGCAGGCTCCGCGCGCTGCTGTCAGGCGGTCCGTGGGGCGATCGCGTGCTCGGTGAAATCGGGCGGGGGGAGTCGGTCGGCGAGATGGCCCTGCTCACCGGTGAGCCTCGTTCCGCCACGGTCGTCGCCGTGCGCGACACGGAGCTCGTCAAGCTCAGCTCGGACGCCTTTCAGCGCCTCGTGCAGCGAGACCCGAACGTGATGCTCGATCTGGTGCGGTTGATCATCGCCCGCTATCAGCGCGTCATCCGTCCATCGGAGAGATATCAGTCGGTGGCGGTGGCGCTGGCCCTCGTACCCTGCACCGCGGACGTTCCGATCAAGAACTTCTCCGGGGATCTTGTTCGAGCGCTGTCCCGGACGCGCAAGGTGTTCGCCATGGATGCTGATGGCGTGGAGCGGCATCGCGGTGTCAGGGCCGACGAGTCCGGTTTCGAAAGCCCTGAGCTTGCCGGCTGGCTCCAGGAACAGGAACTGCGTCACGAATACGCGGTGTACACCGCCGATCCGCGGCCATCTGCGTGGACCCGCATGTGCGTACGCCAGGCAGACCTCGTGCTCCTCGTTGGCGCCGCCGGAGGCGTGGCGCAGATGGATCGGGGCCTGCTCCATCTCGTCCGCGCCGATGAAACGAGAAGAGAGCTCGCGCTTCTGTACGATCCGGTACGGCAGGCTCCGCAGCACGCCGCGGAGTGGCTCTCACTGCTTCCGTTCACCGCTCACCATCACGTTGATCCGGCGCAGTCCCGTGACTACGAACGGCTCGCTCGAATGCTGACGGGCCACGCGATTGGTCTCGTGCTCGGCGGCGGCGGTGCGCGAGGATTGGCGCATATCGGGGTCATACAAGCGCTCGAAGAGGCTCGGATTCCGGTCGATCTCGTCGGAGGCACCAGCATCGGCGCCGTCATCGGTGGACAGCTCGCATCGGGGTGGACGAGCGCTCGTATTCTTGCCGAGACGCGCAAGATGCTGGTCGAAGGCGGGTCCCTCAACGACTACACGGTGCCCGTCATCGCGTTGCTTCGCGGACGGCGCTTCTTTGGCATGCTTCGCAAGCTCTATGGCGACCGGCGCATCGAGGATCTGCCGATCGGCTACTTCTGCATTTCGACGAATCTTTCTCAGAGCACCTGCATGGTTCACCGGTCCGGACTGCTCCAGAAGTGGGTCGCCGCGAGCATGGCCGTACCCGGCATGGGCCCACCGATCTTCGATGGCCGTGATGTTCTGGTGGACGGGGGCGTCGTCAACAATCTGCCGGTGGACATCATGCGAGGCTTTGCCCGCGGGCCGGTCTTTGCGTCGAATGTGTCGCCTCGAGTCGAGATGCGTCTGGATCGCGAGTATCCGGACTTTCCTTCTCCATGGCGGGTGCTCTTCAGCTGGGTGAACCCATGGGGTACGCCGATGCAGGTGCCCGGCATCGCGAGCATCCTCACAAGAACCGTGTCGTTGCGACAGAGAACGGCTGAGGCCGTTGAACAGGACGACGCCGATCTGCTGTTTGAACCACCGAGCGGCGGCCATCGGTTTCTCGACTGGCATGCGTTCGATCGGATCGTGGATGCGAGCTATCACTCGGCGATGGCGACTCTCGAACGGTGGTCGCGTCAGGGCAACCCGCCCTCGCTTCCGGGCACTGGAGCACAGGATGTGTAAGCGGGCAGCGCGTGGTCGAGGCCGCGCATCACGGTAAAGGTTCGAACATGCTGGTGCGATTCTGGGGAGTCCGCGGCTCGGTGGCATATGCCACGCCGGAATCGATTGGCCATGGCTGCAATACGCCCTGTGTCGAAGTCGTCGATGAACGAACGAATCGTCGTCTCATCCTTGACGCGGGCTCGGGCCTCGTCGGATTGAGCGCTGAGTTGAGCGCCGCGTTGAGCGCGACGTTGAGCGGCGCCTCCGACGTGTCCATCCTGCTGACCCATTACCACTGGGATCACCTTCACGGCCTGCCATTCTTTGCGCCGCTCTATCAATCGGGCAGGAACGTCACGATATGGGCGCCCGAGCTCGGCCCCGCGTCTGCCGACGTCGAGAAGATCTTTGGTCCGCCCTTCTTTCCTGTCACGGTCGATCGCTTGTCGTCACGGCCGCGCGTCGAGAGAATTGCCGAGGGTGAGACGACGATCGACGGCTTTCAGATCAGTGCGCAGCGTTTGAACCACCCTGGCGGATCGCTCGCGTACCGAATCCGCGGAGCGACCGGCGACCTGGTGTACGCGACGGATCACGAGTTCGGCAATGCCGGCATCGACGACGCGCTTCGCCGATTTGCTTCGGGTGCGAGCCACGTGATTCTCGATTCACACCTGTCGCCTGCTGAAGTGGAGAGCCACCGCGGCCGCGGGCACAGCGACTGGCAACGGTGCGCACGATTTGCCAGCGAGTGTAGGGCCGGTACCCTGTGGCTGTTTCATCACAAGCCCGGACGATCAGACGCTGATGTCGCCAGGTTTGAGGCTGAGGCGCGCAAGCTGTTTCGACAGACGAATGCGTCAAAAGAAGGCGTTACCTTTGTCGTTTAGACGGCCCGTCGCCGGTGTTGTGGTCGGGCTTGCCGCCGCGAGTCTCGTTATCGCACTCACCGGCCTCGAGGCCTTTCGAGTCTTCGAGCTCAAGACCTACGACTGGCGTCTCGCGAGCACTGCGGTGCCGTCGGCCGCGCGCACCGACATTGCGCTCATCGAGATCGACGAGTACTCACTTCGAAATCTACAGCCCCATGCCGGGCGCTGGCCCTGGCCGCGCGTTGTCCACTCGAGCCTGATCGACTATCTGATGCGGGGCGCGCCGGCGCTGATTGTGTACGACGTGAACTTCGCGGAGGCGGACACGCGCGTGGGCTTTCAGTACGGAGGCAGCTCGTGGTCGGGCGTGGAGTCCGACAAGGCTCTGGCCGACTCGATGCGCAAGGCCGGCAATGTCATCCTGCCGATGGACGCCACATTCGAAGGCGATCAGGTTGGTAGTGAAACGTGGCCCGACCAGGGTTACCGGCTGAGCGCGCAGGGCATCACCGAGCGGCGCGTAATCTTTCCTCCAACCGCCGAGCTGGCCTCCTCGGCAGCGGCGCTCGGACACAACCTGTTCATCCTCGATTCCGACGGCCCGCTGCGACACACGGTGCCATTCGTGCGCACCGGCGACCGTGCCGTGCCCTCGCTTGGCCTTGCGGCGGCGTTGCGCGCAGCGAAGATCCAGGGCTCAGATCTTCGTCTTGACGATGACATGCTGGCCATTGGCGATCGTCGAATGCCTCTCGAGTGGCGGCGCGTCAACAACGCCGACGGGGAGATCAGCTATCTGTGGGAGCTGATCAATTTTCGAGGACCGCCACTGCTGCCGGATCTGAAGACGCGCCCGTATCCGGCCTATTCGTTCTTTGATCTGCTGTATTCCGAAGAGCAACTGGCCGCCAGCGTAACGCCGAACGTCGATCCATCCATCTTCAAGGACAAGATCGTGTTTGTCGGCATGGGGGCGTCGGGGCTCTTCGATGCCTTCGAGACGCCGTTTGCTGGCGGACGAATGCCGGGCATCCAGGTGCACGCCGCAGTGACGGATGATTTTCTTTCGAACCGGTTCATGCAGCCGGAATCGAGGCCAACCAGAATCGCGCTCGTTCTGGGAATGGCGTTGGCCGTCGGGCTTGTGGCCGTGTTCGTGCCCGCGTGGTGGGCGGCTCTGATCTTTGCCGGACTCGTCGCGGGCTACGCCCTCCTTGCAACACGACTGTTCGCACAAGGGCAGTGGATCAACCTCACACAGCCGACGCTGGCATCGTCTCTCGCATTGTTTGGAGGCGTCGCGTACCAGTACTTCGTCGAAGGCCGCGAGAAGCGAAAGATGAAACGCCTCTTCGGTCAGTACGTCTCGAAGGACGTGTTCGATCAACTGGTGGCGCACCCGGAACTGGCCAGGCTCGGAGGTCAGCGTCGCGAGATGACCGTGCTGTTCTCAGACATCCGCGGCTTCACGACCGTCTCCGAACGCGGCGAGGCTGAAGAGATCGTCCGCATGCTCAACGAGTACTTCACGCGCATGGTGGATATCGTCTTTGCGCACAAGGGGACGCTCGACAAGTTTGTCGGCGACATGGTGATGGCGCTCTTTGGCGCGCCGCTGGACGACCCGGACCATGCACAGCACGCCGTTGACGCCGCGAAGGCCATGATCCGCGAGCTCAACCGGCTGAATGATCAATGGGCTGCCGAGGGGCGGCCGCGGCTGGATATCGGCATAGGCATCAGTACCGGGCCGATGATTGCTGGCAATATCGGGTCGGAAGCCATCATGAGCTACACCGTCATCGGTGACGCGGTGAACCTCGGCGCCCGGCTGGAGTCGCTGAACAAGGAGTACGGCACTCGGATTATCATCAGCGAGGCCACGCGCAACGCCTTGTCTGACCGTGACGCCCATCGACCGCTGGGCGACGTGGTGGTGAAGGGCAAGACCAGGCCGGTGGCGATCTACGAGGTCAAGGAGCACCACGCATGACACTCCGGATGAGCCTCTTCGTCGTTTTCACCGCGGCCATATCCGCGGCCGTGCCGGTTCCCGCCTCCGCGCAGCTTGGCGACTTCCTTCGAAAAGCCGAGCAGGAAGCTCAGCAGCGCAAGCAGCAGTTCGACGACGTCAACATCACCGAAGAGGAAGAGATTGCGCTTGGTGCGGAAGTCAGCGCGAGGATTCGTGAGCGCTTCGGCGTGGTCCAGGATCCGGCTGTGCACGAGTACGTCGCGCTTGTTGGAACCGTCCTCACCGAGCACACGACGCGAACCGGATTGCCGTGGACGTTCATTGTGCTCGACACCGACGGTGTCAACGCGTTTGCAACCCCAGGCGGCTACGTGCACATCACGCGAGGCGCACTCGCGCTGATTAGAAGTGAAGCCGAGCTGGCTGGTGTGCTTGGGCACGAGATCTCGCACGTCGTGCGGAAACACACCGTGAACGCCATTCAGAAGAGCAAGGGCGTCGATCTGGGTACTCGCAAGACGTTGTCGAGTCGGGGTGAGTATCTCGACACGATCGCAACACAGACGTACGGCACGCTGCTCCAGAACTCGTTCGATCGTGGTGACGAGCTCGATGCCGATCGCGAAGGCGTGCTTCTCGTCCAGAAGGCCGGCTATGTGGGCACCGGCCTGGCGGATTTTCTGACGCGTCTCGCCGAGCGCAATAAGAACCACACCGATAAGAACGGCCTCTTCGCCTCCCATCCCGAAACTGATGAACGCATCATCAAGACGTTGGAGCTCGCAGGTGGGAAGGCAGGCGTTCTCGTGGAGGCTCGCTACCGTTCCACGATCAAGTACCCGCCAACTGACGTGACCCAGGTTGCCGTGATCGTCGAGGGTGCGGCAGGCGTCACCGGTGACAAAAACGCCAAGCCCGCACCCAAGCCGGCCGAGGAGCCGAGGCGCAGAGGGTTTGGACTCGGTACGTTGAGCAGGGCAGTCACAGGCGAGAAGCCGTCGCAGCAGGTGGCGGCCTCGGGAGGCGCACGCGGAGTGGGGACCGACGGGCAGGCAAAGGGCGGAACCAACCCGAACACGGTTGCCACGGTGATTACGCCGCTGGCGCTCGCGACCTTCAAGCTGGGGATCGTCTAGGCCGCGCGTGTCGTCCAGCGTAACCGTCGGCTTTGCGCTCCTCGTGATTGCGCTCGGCATCCGCCGGGCGACCATCAACCGACACATACGCGGCCGGCTCCTGCTGTCGGCGATCCTCTTCGGCATCTACACGCTGGTAGCCAGCGGGCTCGAGTGGCTGCGCCTTCCCGGCGACGTTCGTCAAGCTCTGCAACTGCTGAACCCGCTGCTCGTGACCTTCGGGGTCATCAACCTTCTCGTTGCGCTCTTCCTCAACCCCTGGCGCGCAGATCGGGTCCCGGAGCGCTTTCCGAACATCGTCCAGGACACGCTCGTCATCGCCCTCTTTGCACTGGTCGCGACGCTGGTCTTGCGCGACCGCGTATTTACCACCACCGCCGTTGGTGCCGTCGTCATCGGCCTTGCGTTGCAGGACACGCTTGGCAATCTGTTTGCGGGACTGGCCATTCAGATCGAGAAGCCATTCCGTGTGGGTGACTGGGTCACGATTGGCGGCCAGGATGGGTTGGTCAGCGAGATCACCTGGCGTGCCACCAAGATGCGGACGAAGGCCGGCAACTTCGTCGTCGTCCCGAACAGCGTGCTGGCGAAGGACACGATCACGAACTACTGCGAACCAAGCCGTGCGCTTCGGCTGCAGGTCGAGGTGGGTGCGAGTTACGACGTTGCACCGAACGTGGTGAAGGCCGTGATTCGTGAAGCGCTCGAACAGGCGCCGGGAATCTCGCACGACCGCGCGCCGGAGACGCTCCTGGCTGAGTTCGCAAGTTCAGCAGTGATCTATCGGATCCGCTTCTGGATCACTGATTTTGAAGGTGACGAGCGGGCGAAGGATCTCGTGCGGTCGCGGATCTACTACGCGTTTCGACGTCACAACATCGCGATTCCGTATCCCGTCCAGGTGGAACTATCGGCTGACGAGGGTGGTGTCATTCCAGTCCTCGCCAGCGTAGCCGAGGATGCGCTCGAAGCGGTCGAGCTGTTCTCGGGCCTCACCGCCGAGGAGCGTACGCAGTTGATAGCGATCGCCCGTCCGGTGCTCTATGCGGCCGGAGAAACGATCGTGAGTCAGGGTCAGCCAGGCCGATCGCTGTTTGTCGTCGTTCGTGGTGAGGCGTCGGTGATGCTCGCAGGCACCCCCGACGAGGTCGCGCATCTGAAGCCAGGTGACGTCTTCGGCGAGATGTCGCTGTTGACCGGTGAAGTACGGAGTGCATCCGTGACGAGCGCGACCGACTGCGACCTGCTGGAGATCGATGCCGATGGCTTTCGGAAAGTCATTCTCGCCAATCCCTCGGCGCTCGAGCGCGTCACCAGCGTCGTGTCGATGCGGAAGAGTGAGCTCGATCGGCATCGGGAAGCGCACCTCGTCATCGAGACAGGCGACCAGGGCCGGCAGTCATTCCTCGCGCGCGTCCGTCAGTTCCTTCGAATCTAAGTCACCTCAGTTGGTTCGGCTTCCGCCTTCGCGCGTCCGCTTCGGCGGACCGCCGTAGCCTTGGCGGAGGCGGTCAGCCGAGCTTGACTCGAAGCGCCTCGTGAAGAAGCGCGAGCAACGCGATGCAGGCCGTGTCGCTCCTCAACGTTCGCGCTCCCATCCCTACCGTTTCGAAGCCGTGCGACGTGAGAAGGTTCAGCTCGTACTCCGTCCATCCGCCTTCAGGGCCGACGGCCAGGAGCGTCCGGTCGTCACGCGGTCGTTCGAGGTCTGCGCCGACAGCTGCCCTGAACGTGCGAGTCTCGCCTGGATGCGCGACCAGGCGACGTGTTCGTGGGCAAAGGCGATCGAGGTCATCCTCGATCAGCACTTTCAGACGCTTGTGAACCGAGACCTGCGGAACGTGGGTGTCGCGTGCCTGCTGAAGTCCTTCGACCAGTAGCGGATGGAAGACCTTGGGCTCGAGGACGTGCGTGTCGAAATAATTGCGCTCGACGCGTTCGGCGTTCGTGAGGATGACCTGTCCCACGCCAAGTGCAGCGATTTGCGCCCACAACCGCTGCAGCACTTTGGGACGAGGGAGAGCAAGCAGCAGATCGACCAGTGGTCTTTCTGGAACGGACTCGATGGTGCAGCGGAGCGTGACCGTGGTGCCGTCGATGGACAGCACTCTGCCCGTGCCCAGCCCGCCGTTGACGATCCCCACGCGGACGTCGTGTCCGGGCTGAACCTGCAGCACGTCCAGCAGGTGAATTGCTCTGCGACCCGACAGCGCCGTAACGCCGTCCGATCGGAGCTCCGCGGGTTCGAGAAGTATCAGGTTCACCTGACCACTGAGATTGCTACACGTTGAACTTGAAGAGCATCACATCGCCATCGGCGACGACGTACTCCTTGCCCTCCATGCGGTAGAGCCCTTTTTCCCTCGCGGCCGCCACCGAGCCGCAGCGGACCAGATCGTCGTAAGCGACAGTTTCGGCTTTGATGAACCCGCGTTCGAAGTCCGAATGGATGACGCCCGCGGCCTTGGGCGCCGTGTCGCCGGCATGAATCGTCCAGGCCCGCACTTCCTTCTCGCCAGCGGTGAAGTAGGTCCGCAAGCCGAGCAGATGGTACGTGGAACGAATCAGGGCGCCGATCCCGCTCTCCTGGACGCCGAGCTCCAGCAGGAACGCCTGGGCCTCCTCGGGAGAAAGGTCCACCAGGTCGCTCTCGATCTGCGCGCTGATGACGACCGCTTCACAGGCCAGGTGTGTGCCAACGTAGTCGCGCACCTTCTGGACAAAGGGATTCGTGTCGGCCGTTGCCAGGTCGGCTTCCCTGACGTTGCAGGCGAAGATGGTGGGCTTGTCGCTGAGCAGAAAGAGCGGCGCCGAAAGGGCCTTCTCCTCCGAGCTGAGCTCAACCATGAGCGCCGGCTTGCCCCCGTTCAACGCGGTCTCGATCTTTGCCAGCACCACCTCTTCAGCCGCAGCGGTCTTGTCGCCGCGCTTGATGTCTTTGGCGATCCGTTCCCGACGCTTGGTGACCTGCTCGAGGTCGGCCAGCATCAGCTCCATGTTGATCACCTCGATGTCGCGCACGGGATCAACGCTGCCCGACACATGGTGGACATCCTCGTCCTCGAAGCATCGGACGACCTGGATGATGGCGTCCACCTCGCGGACGTGCGTCAGAAACTTGTTGCCCAGCCCTTCTCCCTGGCTCGCGCCCTTGACGAGGCCCGCGATGTCCACGAACTCGATGGCGGCCGGGATGACCACGTTGGTCTTCGCGATGCGTTGCAGCTCGCGAAGACGCGCATCGGGCACGGTGACCGTCCCGACGTTGGGGTCGATCGTGCAGAAAGGATAGTTGGCCGCCTCCGCGTTGCGCGTGCGGGTGACAGCATTGAAGAGAGTGGACTTGCCGACATTGGGCAGTCCGACGATTCCAGCTCGTAGCATAGTGGTGAGGATTGGCCCTTGGAGGCTCGTGGCGTCGTGAAGCGGTCCTTCGATTCTAGCGCCCCGGCGGTTGCCGCGGTAAGTTAAGGGGATTCCTATTCTCGCGGAGGTCGGACGTATGGCTGGCGACACGAAAGAAACACTTGGATTTCAGGCGGAGGTCAAGCAGCTCCTGCACCTGATGGTCCACTCGATGTATTCGAACAAGGAGATCGTGCTGCGCGAGCTCGTGTCAAACAGCTCGGACGCGTGCGACAAGCTCCGATTCGAGGCATTGGCGGACGCGGCGCTCTTCGAACAGGACCCCGACCTGCGGATTCGCGTCTCCTACGACCGCTCGGCCCGCACCATCACGGTATCCGACAACGGCGTCGGCATGTCGCGTGAGGAAGTCGCGTCGAACCTCGGCACGATTGCCAAGTCCGGAACGAGGGAGTTTTTCAAGAATCTGAGCGGTGATCAGGCGAAGGACTCGAACCTCATCGGCCAGTTCGGTGTCGGGTTCTACTCGTCGTTCATCGTGGCCGAGCGCGTGACCGTGCTGACGCGACGAGCGGGGATGACGTCCGAGCACGGTGTCCGCTGGGAGAGCGACGGCCAGGGCGAATACACGCTCGAAAGCGTTGACAAGCCCTCGAGGGGTACCGAGGTCACCCTGCACTTACGCGAAGGCGAGGATTCGCTCCTCGAGGGATTCCGGCTGCGCACGATTCTCCGCAAGTACTCCGACCACATCACCCACCCGATCCTGATGAAGAAGGAGGAGTGGGACAAAGACGCCAGCCGCAATGTGCCGACCAGCGAGGACGAGCAGGTCAACCAGGCGTCGGCTCTGTGGGCGCGGCCGAAAAGCGACATCACCGACGAGCAGTACAACGAGTTCTACAAGCACGTCGCGCACGACCACGAGCCGCCGCTGGCGTGGAGTCACTCAAAGGTGGAGGGCAGGCAGGAGTACACGCAGCTGCTCTACATCCCTGCACACGCTCCGTTCGGGTTGTGGGACCGCGACCAGCGTCACGGCGTCAAGCTCTACGTCCGGCGCGTGTTCATCATGGATGACGCGGAACACCTGATGCCGTCCTATCTGCGCTTCGTACGCGGGGTGGTGGATTCGAACGATCTGCCGTTGAATGTCTCGCGCGAGTTGCTGCAGGAATCAAAGATCATCGAGGGCATCAAGTCCACCTGCGTCAAGAAGGTGCTCACGCTTCTGGAGGAGATGGCAGAGGGCCAGAAGGAGAAATACGCCATCGTCTGGAAAGAGTTCGGGCGTGTCCTCAAGGAGGGTCTCCCGGAAGACTTCGCCAACCGCGATCGCCTCGCGAAGCTCCTGCGCTTCGCAACGACGAGCCATGACAACGACGAACAGGTTGTGTCTCTGGCCGAGTACGTCTCGCGGATGAAGCCGGGGCAGGACAAGATCTTCTACATCACCGCCGACAGCATTGCCGCCGCGAAACACAGTCCACACCTCGAGATCTTCAAGAAGAAGGGTGTCGAGGTGCTGCTGCTGCACGACCGCGTCGATGAATGGATGATCGGCGGCCTCACCGAGTTCGAGGGCAAGTCTCTGCAGTCGGTCGCCAAGGGCGAGCTCGATCTCAGTGCTCTCGCAGACGAACCTGCGAAGGAGAAAGAGGAAGAGGCGCAGGAGGAAGGGGCATTCAAGGACGTGACCGACCGCATCGGTACGGCCCTGGGGGAGAAGGTGAAGAGCGTTCGAGTCACCCACCGGCTCACCGAATCAGCCTCGTGCCTGGTCCGCGAGCAGTTCGACATGAGCCTCAATCTCGAGCGGATGCTCAAGGCCGCGGGGCAGCCTGTTCCCGAGGGCAAGCCGATCCTGGAGGTGAATCCGCACCATCCGATCGTGCGGAGTCTGCAGCGCGAAAGCGACGAGACCAGGTTTGCCGACTGGAGTCACCTGCTCTTCGATCAGGCGCTCCTGGCTGAGGGTGGACAGCTCGACGATCCCGGCACATTCGTCAGGCGGCTGAATGACATGCTGCGGAATCTGCTGCCGGCTGGGGATTCATCAGCGCCCGGGGTTTAGCGCCGTAGGCCGCGCGCCGCGCCCTTCGACGAGTGCCGGACGTAGTGCGCGGCTTCAGCCGCGCCTCTTCCAAGTAGGCCGGGTGCCGCGTAGCGGACCCGGCGGCACTAATGCGTCAGGGCGTACAACACGACATTGATCCCGACGGCGTAAGCGCCCGGAGAAAAGCGCAGGAAGTACTCGTCGTCTTCTCCTTCGCGTTCCCATCCGTCCGGGATGTCGGAGTTGTGGATCATGACGACCATCAACCGTCCCTTCTCGTCGGAGATACCGCGTGCGGTCTGCGTGCCCGGAGCGACGCCGCGCTCGGTGTCTGCACCGCCCGTACGGCGCCATGACTGAATGGACGGCATCTGGGGAATCTCTTTCACATCGAACTGTGCGTGCCAGATGGGGTGATCCATCGGCAGGTCCAGGATGGGGTACTTGTCGCGCGGCAGGACGCGGCCGATCTGTTCGTCGAACTGCCGTTGCCCGTACGTGCCCCAATAGTCCGACACGAACACGTATCCGCCCTTCAACAGATACTCGCGAAACGCTTTGACTTCAGCCTCGTTGAATGACGCTGTGCCGGCGTCTTCCATCAGCACAAACGGGCATTGAAAAAGCGCCGGATCGGTCAGCCGGACGACGACGAACTCGGCGAGCTGTTTGTTGGGCTGCTGTGTGACCCGTGTCTTGGTGAGTTCCGCCAGACGAACGCTGAAGTTGATCTCGGCGCCCGGGTAGTCGGTGTCCCAGCCGCGTTTTTCGCGTCGGTTGCTCGCGAACATCACGCGGCAGAAGTTGAAGCCGCCCTGGAAAGTGTCGGCCGTCGCGAATCTGGGGGCCGTCGTGCCGTAGAAGCCGCTGAAGATGCGCTGTGCGTGAGCGGCGCCCACGTCGAGCAGCATCAGGCCGGCGATGATCGCCGCCACCCAGGAGACGCGCGTGAAGCTCGATCTCAATGCTCTCTCCGTCGGACCTTTCAATCGTAGTCCTTTCCAGTCGAGCGTGGCAGGTCAGCTGAAGCCGGACACGACTACCCCGGGATGCCACTTGGGTTGGGGACGCGAATCCCGGTTCCGGTGGCCGGACCGCCCTGCGAGGACCGGCGCGGCCCGCTGGCCGCCAGCTCCGTGAGCTGGCTGGTCCCCCGCGTCTTCTCGGGCGGTCAGGCAATCACGTCGGCCTGACC
>JABFSA010000050.1 GCA_013140775.1 Acidobacteriota bacterium
CTTCAACGGGGGGTCGCGGCGCCGCGACCCCCTGTTCTTTCGAATCCCGAGTCCCGAGCACAGTAATGTCCGCAGCTCACCAGGTCATCCGCAGGAGTCACTGTGTCCTGCCTGATTCCGCACGCACCTGTAAACACAACGATTTAGCACCCGTTCTTGTGTGGCAGTCGCCTTGCTCATTCAGTGATCGGGCAGATAAGCCCATCGGAGGTGAGCGATGAGAACCGCACTTTGCGTCATGGCCGCGATGTTGACCGTGGGCGCTGCCACATCGGATGCGGCACAACGGCGGGACGTGCGGCGCCCCGAAGTCCGCGAGAGCCGTGAACGGATCGATGACCGCTGGGACGACAGGCGTTACGACGCCCGCGATCGCCACGACGTCCGCGGTGATGTGCACGTCGTGTTCTCGACCGGCGACGCGCGCGTCGTCCGTGAGTACTACGCACCGAGGTATCGAAGGCTGCCACCGGGGCTCGCCAAGAAGTATGCGCGGACCGGCCACCTACCTCCCGGCTGGCAGCGTAAGATCCAGCCGTTGCCGTGGGAGGTTGAACGCCGCCTGAGTATTCTGCCGCGCGAGTATCGCCGCGGAGTGATCGATGACCAGGCGGTGATCTACGCTCCGCGCACAGGCGTGATCATCGACGCGACGATCGTCTTCTAGCTCGCGCGTCTCCGAGTCGTGACCGGCGTCGGCGGAACCATCCCTTCTGCCGACGCCCCCTTCAACGCACAGTTCATAACTCCACTCGATTCACTGTTCAGTGACGACGGCTGGTTCGACACACGTGAATCCCGGTTCCGACAGCCGGACCACCCTGCGACGCCATCGATGGCCGCTCGACGCTCGGGTCGTGCCTGCGGGCGCTCAACCTCGCTGATTCCCACTGGCTTCTCGGGCGGTCAGGCTCCACAAGCTGCGCCTGTCACCCGATGTCGTACGCGACACATTCGTTTCCGCAGGCCTGCACACCACAATCGCACCTGGCACCCGCGGAATGGTTCAGTTGACCGCCAGTGCTTGATCCTTCGTCAGGCAAGGGTTGTTCATGTGGGCTGGAGCCTGTTTGTGGGTCCGTCTTCCCTCGCATCGCGTATGACGTCGCGGAGGCGCATGGCAAAGCACTGGCCAGCGGCGCACGTGAGCTCGTGGCGCCCACGACGAAGCCATGGGGACAGGTGGTGTACGTCCGCGCGCCGGACGGTTGTCTTATCGAGATCTGCACGCCTGTAGGAGGCTAGGAGGTCGGTCCGGCTAAAGCCGGACCCCACGACTGAGGATTTTGGTCGGGGCTAAGCGGGTCCGACGCGGAGAGGCCTGGCCCCTCCGCGTCGGTGTCGTGAAGAACTAGAAAAGCGGGGTCTTCGACAGCTGCTGCAGCACCTTGCCGCGCGGGCTGTTGGCAGGCACGAAGCGCTGGACGCGCTCACCCGCAAAGACCTCGCCTGTGTAGATCGTGCCGCGAGAATCGGTCGCGATCATATGGAGGCCGTAGAACTGGCCGCCATTCTCGCCCATCGTCCCGAGCGTCCCGACCACCTTGCCGTCCGCGCGATTCAAGAACCACAC
This sequence comes from Acidobacteriota bacterium, assembly GCA_013140775.1. Lineage (GTDB taxonomy): Bacteria > Acidobacteriota > Vicinamibacteria > Vicinamibacterales > UBA2999 > JABFSA01. Next base: position 1,574 of record JABFSA010000050.1, read on the forward strand.
GTGGTTGTTGGTCAGGTCCGAAATGAACAGGTAGCGCTGCTCCTTGTCGGGCGAGAACGCCACGCCGCCCGTTGATCCACCCCGGCCCGTGTAAGGCGCCATGATGAATTCCTTGCCCTGATAGTTGCCCTGTCGATCCGTGACCTGGATGCGGTTCGCCACGCGATCGGCGATGTAGACCATTCCGTCATTGGCGAAGTTGAAGGTGACGTGGCCCGCGAATTCCTTGGGCACCGGACCATTGGGCTTATATTCCCGATCGGCTTCGCTCGTGCTGATCTCATTCAACTTGTGGCCGTACGCACCCCAACCCCGCTTGAACTCGAACTTGTCGAGCGAGAACACGAGGATTCGCCCGTTCAAATAGTTGTCGAGCACGTAGATTTCGTTGTTCGCCTCGTCAACACGAATTTCCTCGAGTCCTCCCACAATCATCGGAGTGGTCGGCGGATACTTCGCCCGGAACGCGGCCCTCGCCGCAGCCTGCGCCTCGGCGTTCTGTCCGCCACCGCCGCCACCGCGCCCAGTGGCGCCAGGAGGTGGAGGCAGGAATCCGGCAATCGGTCCCTGACCACCGCGTCCAGGCGTATGGTTGGGCAACTGAGGCATGGTGAACTTCTGGCCGTTCTCGGTCTCAGGCGTGTGCGGAATCTCGGCGACCATCTTGCCGGTTCGGGTGTCGTACTTCCTGACGGTGTTCTGTCCGAGGTACGCAAATCCCTTGCTGTCCACGTCCATGCCGTGGCCCTGAGGCGCGGCGAAGGACCCGATGACATTGCCTTCCTTGTCGAAATGAATCATCGACGGAGGGAGCGTGCAGCAATCTGACGTGCCGATTTCCTTTTCCAGTTCGAGATCGGTCAGGTCGTTCGGACGGTTGTACGCCCAGACGGTATCGGCGCCCGGCACGACGGCCAATCCGGTGACACCGCCGATCTTCCAGTTGTTCGGGAGCGTCTTCGGCCAGCCGGGGTCGAAGATGTAGTTCGGCACGGCCGGAGCCTGCGCGCTCAACGCCACGTAGGCAACCGCGCACAAGCCAATGGGCAGCAGGGTCCACAGTTTCTTTCTCGCGCTCGAACGTACAGGCCTCTTCATCGTCGCTGTCCTCCTGAGACGGGCCGATGATACATCATCGAACCGTCGGCTACAGGGTTCGGGTATACTCGCGCCTTTAGACTTTCATTCCAGGCGGGCGGTTTTTCGCCGAGGGTTGGTCAATGAGATTACTTCGTCAGATTCGAATCGTTTTCGTCACCGGCGTGGTCCTGGCCCTCGGAGCCGCGACCCACGCGCACGCGCAGGCGGCGGCTCAGACCTATGAGCCCCAGGTTGGCCAGGCGGGCAAGGACGTCGTCTGGGTGCCGACGCCTCAGGCGCTTGTAGACAAAATGCTGGACCTGGCCAAGGTCACCCCGCAGGACTTCCTGATGGACCTGGGTTCGGGTGACGGCCGGACGGTCATCACGGCAGCCAAGCGCGGCTTGACGGCACAGGGCATCGAATACAACCCGGACATGGTCGATCTGGCCACCCGGAATGCCAAGACGGCGGGCGTGAGCGCCAAGGCGACCTTCATCAAGGCCGACCTCTTCGCAACGGATTTCTCGAAAGCGCAGGTCATTACGATGTTCCTGCTGCCGTCGATCAACCTGAAGCTGCGCCCCACCATTCTGAACATGCGGCCCGGCACGCGCATCGTGTCGAACTCGTTCACGATGGAAGACTGGCAGCCCGACCAGAGCGAGACCATCACCGAGTGCACGAGCTGGTGCACGGCGCACCTCTGGATCGTCCCGGCCAAGGTCGGCGGTTCGTGGCAGATGCCCCAGGGCACGCTCACGCTGAACCAGACCTTTCAGATGTTGTCAGGAACGCTGGGAACGACGGCCATCACGGCGGGTCGCGTGCGCGGTGAGGACGTGACGTTCACCGTGGGCAGCACGGTCTACAACGGCAAGGTCCAGGGCAACACCATCAGCGGCACCGCCACCGGCGGCGCCAAGTTCAGCGCAACCAAGCGCTAACCCGCTTCCGATCACTCTCGCGACGCTGACGGCTACTCGGAGCCGTCAGCGCGCCCAACCTCCACAGACCGTTCGCCACCCTCGCGGACAACCCGTACTCTCCAGGGGTTGCAGCACACCTCGCAATCCTGCACGAAGGTGCCCCGCACGTCGGGCTCGACGTAGATCTCCACCTCTTCTCCGCAGTACGGACACGTCACGAGAAACTGATCTTCCATGGGCTCTAGGCTCTAGGCTTTCGGCTCTCGGCAACTTCGCACGGCTTCAGGTTTCGGCTTTGGAACGTTCTGCGAGTCCCGAATCCCGAGCCCCGAGTCCCGACTAGTGTCCCGTAACCATGGTTCGTGAAATTTGTTGCGCGGCCCGTGCATCGGCAGTCCGCTGGGCAAAGCGCGCGATGCTCGCCAGGATTTCATCCGCGCTCTTGGTCCAGACGAACGGTTTCGG
>JABFSA010000006.1 GCA_013140775.1 Acidobacteriota bacterium
CCTTTCGATCTGACGGTCAGTGACGATCCGCTGGACAACGAGTTTGTTGACGAGCCGCTGTACGAGCCGTCCGGGCCGGTTGAGGTGGCTGCGACGCCGCTGTGGTCAGCCGGTTACGACATCGACATCCCCATGAACGATCGGGTGATGGCCTTCGTGCGGCTTCTGTCCGGTCGGCTGAAGACGTTTCTTGAAGAGGGACTGAGCCGCGGGGTGCAGTTTCTTCCGATGGTGCAGGAGGTCTTCAGAGCCGAGGGCCTTCCAATCGATCTCGCGTACGTGCCGCTCGTCGAGAGCGCCTTCAAGCCTACGGCGCTGTCGCGCGCGAAGGCTCGCGGCATCTGGCAGTTCATGCGCGGCACCGGCCTCGAGAATGGGTTGAGCCACGACTGGTATATCGATGAGCGGGCAGATCCTGAGAAGGCGACGAGAGCCGCCGCAAAGTATTTGAAGACGCTGAGCGCCACGTTCGATGGTGATTGGCATCTTGCCCTGGCGTCCTATAACGGTGGTCCCGGACGGGTGCAGCGCGCGATCCGTCGCTCTGGTCGATCCGACTTCTGGCAACTCAGCGCGTCGTCACGGTATCTGCCTCGCGAAACGCGAGACTATGTGCCACTGGTCTTCGCCGCCATCATCATTGCGAGAAACCCTGCCGAGTACGGCTTGAACGTCCAGCCGGTCGCTGCGCCGCGTTTTGAAATGCTCGAGTTGCCCTCCGCCGTTGACCTCCGTCGTCTGGCGGCATGGATTGGAACGCCTGTTGAGACGATCCGGAGCTTGAATCCCGAGTTGCGGCAGTGGATGACACCGCTCAAGGCGTCGGGATACACCCTGAAGGTTCCACCGGGCACTGGCGATATCCTTCGAGCGCACTTCCAGCAGACGGCTCCCGAGCACCTGACCACGATCAGCTGGCACACGGTCAAGAAAGGCGACACGCTGGCGACCGTTGCGAAGAAACTCGAGGTCACGCGCGCGGAGCTGGCCGAAGCGAATGGCCTTTCGATCAAGGCGCGTATCACGGCTGGTCAGCAGCTCATGATTCCTCGTGCTCCGGAGCTCCCCGAACTGGTCTTCCCGCCTGCGGTGGTATCGGAAGTGGTGCTGGCCAGCGCGAGCTCCGAATCGTCCGCCTTGACGGAACCCGTTCCTGTGAAGGCGGCAGCGGTTGCAGCCGTCAGGGAACCGCGAGTCGTGAAGCCCGCGGCGCCGGCGGCTCGGGTACACAGGGTCAGACGGGGCGACACGTTGTTCTCGATCGCGAGGCTCTACCGCACCACCGTTTCATCCATCAAGAACTGGAACCGGCTGCGAACAGACTCGATTCAGGTTGGGCAGCGGCTCCGCATCTTCAACGAGCGACCCGCCACCGCCACGCACTAGCCCGCTCCTGCCACTCGGCAGTTCTTTCCCACATCCAATCCGAACGAGTTGGCGATTCCTGCCAACGTTGGTCTGCGCTCAGGCTCGCCGCGCAATGAAGTGGCACGAACTCGTCCATCCCTACTATGGCTGTGCCCTTTGCATCTCTCCGAGCTCATGCTGGCCAGCCTCTGCAGTGCGGCGGTGTTCGGTGTTGACGCGTACACGGTGCAGATTGAGGTGGATGTCTCGTTTGGACTTCCCCACTTCACGATGGTCGGTCTGCCGGACGCGACCGTCAAAGAGAGTCGCGATCGAGTCAGGTCGGCCATCAAGAACTCCGGATTCGAGTTTCCACCGCATCGCATCACGGTGAACCTGGCGCCGGCCGACGTCCGAAAGGGCGGCTCCTCGTTTGACCTTCCTATCGCGCTGGGACTTCTGGCGACGTCCGGTCAGGTGTCGCGTCGTTCGATCGACGACACGGTGATTCTTGGCGAGCTGTCGCTCGACGGAGCGATCAACGGCATCCCCGGCGTGTTGCCCATTGCGATTGCCGCCCGGCGTCTCGGTCTTCGCAAGTTGCTCCTGCCCCCGCACAACGCTGCGGAGGCGTCGGTGGTGGAAGGCGTCGAGGTATGTGTTGCGCGATCTCTGACGGAAGCCGTGGTCGCGATTAACAGTCCCGACCAGGCCGAACGAGTGACGCCAGGTCCGGGTGCCGCCCGAATGACGAGTCTTCCCGACCATGACCTCTCGGAGGTTCGTGGCCAGCTGCTCGCGAGACGCGCGCTCGAGATTGCGGCAGCGGGTGGTCATAATCTGCTGTTCTCCGGACCACCGGGCACCGGCAAGACGATGCTCGCCAGGCGACTCGGTGGAGTCCTGCCGCCGCTCACATTTGACGAGGCGCTCGAGTGCACCGCGATCCACTCGGTGGCTGGATTGCTGCCGGCAGGGGCCGGTCTCTTGACCGCGCGGCCGTTCCGGGCGCCGCACCACACCATTTCGAACGTGGCGCTCGTCGGCGGAGGCTCTATCCCGCGTCCAGGCGAGATCTCGCTCGCGCACCACGGTGTGCTCTTTCTGGACGAGATGCCCGAGTTCGACCGGCGCGTGCTCGAGGTCCTGCGGCAGCCGCTCGAGGACGGCCGGGTCACGATCGCCCGCGCCGCACGCACCGTGGTGTTTCCCGCCAGCTTCGTGCTGGTTGCCGCGATGAATCCGTGCCCGTGCGGATTCCTGGGTGACGAACGGCGGGAATGTCGCTGCACTCCCCTGCAGGTAGCCAAGTACCGCTCCCGGCTGTCGGGCCCCCTTCGCGATCGAATCGACCTGATTGTGCCTGTCGCCGCCGTTCCAGTGGATGCCCTTGCCGAGGGTCCGCCGGGTGAATCGACAGACGCAGTGAGAACGAGGGTGTGCGCCGCTCGCGCGACTCAGGAAGCCCGTTACCGTGGATATGGTGCTCACACGACAGCGAGTCTGAAAGGGGCCGGAGTCAGGAGGTTTTGTGCCCCCGACCAACGGGGTGGCGTGCTGCTTCGGACCGCGGTAGACAAACTCGGACTCAGTGCGCGTGGGTACGACCGGGTGCTCAGGGTCGCCCGGACTATCGCCGATCTGGCAGGGTCGGACGGCGTGAGCGCGGAACACGTCGCCGAGGCGCTCCAGTATCGAATGCTGGAGTGATTTCACTCGTCGCCCTTAAACCGCAGGAATCGCGTCTTCGCGCGTCTTCGCTGGATGATCGCCAAGTTGGGCCCTTGTGAGCATTCTGCCTTCAGGATCCGATATGTCGTGTGGTAGCCTGCGGTACCCTCCGGTTCGCATCCGGCGGCTATCCGTACATCCTTATCAATTGATGAAGCCTTCACGGCGCTACACGATTCTTCTGGCCGATCGCACCTCGGGCGTGGTGCGGCGGGCAACCATATCGTTGCGACCCGTGGCCGTCGTGGCCTGCGTCGTGGCAGCGACTCCGGTGCTCATCGGTATGGGTGCCGCCTGGAAGGCGTACGACAGCGTCGCGGATTTGAAGACCAGCCACCAGGCGCTGGAGATGGAGAACGCCAACTACCGCCAGGCCACGGAAGCGCTCGCCGGCCAGATTGAGTCGCTCCAGGCCGCGATCGGTGACCTCGGTGAACGCGCCGCGCTCGATCCCAGTCTTGCCCAGGCGATGAATCGCCTCCCCGCCATCGTCAAGTCACGCGCAATGGGCGGCACCGTGCCTGGTGCCAACGTCAAGGAACAGGACACACGCTACGCGCAGACGCTTGCGGCGCTGGCATCGCCTGACGACACCTTTGGCCTGATTCGATCGGTGCTGTCCGGCCTCGAGAATCGCCTGCAACTGGTGTCACGCAACGTGGAGCGCATCAATGCGCTGGCGGCTGCCACACCCTCGATGTGGCCGGCTTACGGCTGGCTGTCATCCACGATGGGCGCGCGCAGGGATCCGATCACTGGCGGAGCGGACTATCACAAGGGTCTCGATATTGCCGGCGATCGCGGCGAGCCCGTGTATGCGACCGCTGCCGGCACCGTCCGGCAAGTCGGGTACCAGGGCGCCTACGGGAACATGATCGTCATCGATCACGGGTTTGGCCTTGAAACCCGCTATGGCCACCTGCTGAAGTCCATCGTCAAGCCCGGCTCGAAAGTGCAGCGCGGCGACGTCATTGGACAGATCGGAAGCTCCGGTCGCGCGACAGGCAATCACCTGCATTACGAAGTGATCGCCGGCGGCCGGCTGATCAATCCCCTCGGTCTTCTCACACAGAAACCCCGCGATCGATAAGTCGCGTCGCCCTGTCCGGCTGGATGCCGGGCGTAGCGATCGTCGGCGCCACTACTCTCTTTGTCAGGTGCCCGCGATCGCGTTGGTGCCGATTCTCGGGCCGTGCCTCGCCGCTTCCGCCTGATACAATCGGTGAATCGTCAACGCGTTCTAGAGGTCTCCTTCACGACGCATGATCGGCCAACTCCTCGCTAAGGTAATCGGCACTCAGAACGATCGCGAACTCAAGCGCCTCTATCCGCGTGTGGCGGAGATCGGTGCGCTCGAACCTCAGATAAAGGCGCTCACGGACGAGCAGCTCCGGCAGCGCACCGCCGAGTTCAAGGCGCGCGTCGCCGGGGGTGAGTCGCTCGACGATCTCCAGATCGAAGCCTTTGCCGTCGTGCGCGAAGCCGGCCGCCGCGTGCTGAACATGCGGCACTTCGACGTGCAGCTCATCGGCGGCATGGTGCTGCACAGCGGCAAGATTGCCGAGATGAAGACGGGCGAAGGCAAGACGCTCGTCGCCACGCTCCCCGCCTATCTCAACGCCCTTGCCGGGAAGGGCGTGCACGTCGTCACGGTCAACGACTACCTGGCGCGTCGCGACTCGGAATGGATGGGTCGCATCTACCGCTTCCTGGGGATGAGCGTCGGCGTGATTCAGCACGAGCTCACCGACGCCCAGCGGCAGGTGGCCTACGGCGCTGACATCACGTACGGAACCAACAACGAGTTTGGCTTCGACTACCTGCGCGACAACATGAAGTTCGCCCTGGAGTCCATGGTTCAGCGAGGTCATCACTTCGCGATCGTGGACGAGGTGGACAGCATCCTCATCGACGAGGCGCGCACGCCGCTCATCATTTCAGGCCCGGCCGAGGAATCTACCGACCTCTACTACGAAGTCGATCGGATTATTCCGAGGCTCAAGAAGGGCGCGGTCACGCAGGGGAACGTCAAGGCCGAGGATCGCGAGCAGCTCGAAACCACGGGCGACTATCTTGTGGACGAGAAGCACAAGACGGTGACGCTCACGGAGACCGGCATGGCCAAGGCCGAGGAACTCCTCGGTCATCGACTCGTTGAAGGGTCAGCCGGTCTGTACGACCCGGCGAACATGCCGCTGCTCCATCACGTGCAGCAGGCACTGCGCGCCCATGCCCTGTTCCGGCTCGACGTCGATTACATGATCAAGGACGGCGGCGTCGTGATCGTGGACGAGTTCACGGGACGCCTGATGCCAGGACGTCGCTGGAGCGACGGGCTTCATCAGGCAGTCGAAGCGAAAGAACAGGTCAAGATCGAGCGCGAAAATCAGACGCTCGCGACCATCACCTTCCAGAACTACTTCCGCAAGTACAAGTGCCTGTGCGGCATGACGGGCACGGCGGAAACCGAAGCCTCCGAGTTCAACAAGATCTACAACCTCGAAGTGATGGTGATTCCGAGCAATCGACCGCTCAAGCGGATCGAAGAGCCGGACCTTGTCTACAGAACCGAGCGCGAGAAGTTCGAGGCCATCGTCAGCGACATTCTCGAGAAGCAGGCCGCCGGGCGGCCAACACTCGTCGGCACGGTCTCGATCGAGAAATCCGAACGGCTGTCAGCGCTACTTCGGAAGCGCGGAATCAAGCACGTCGTGCTCAACGCCAAGTACCACGCGCAGGAAGCCGAGATCGTTGCGCAGGCCGGGCGGAAAGACAACGTCACGATCGCGACGAACATGGCCGGTCGCGGCACGGACATCCTTCTCGGCGGCAGCGCCGAGCACATGGCTCGGCAGCAGGCCATTGGCGAGGAGCTCGCGGAGCGCCTCCCGAAGGGCGAAGAGAAGTTCATCGACGACGAGGAGTTCGTCTACTTCTTCCACATCGATTCGTTCTACCGCGTGCGCCGGTCGGACTGGGAGCGCATTTACGGCCATTTTCATCGCCAGGCCGGCACGGAACACGAGCAGGTGGTGACCATCGGAGGCCTCCACATCCTCGGAACCGAGCGGCACGAGTCGCGGCGCATCGACAACCAGCTCCGAGGCCGCGCCGGACGTCAGGGCGACCCGGGCTCGTCGCGTTTCTATCTGTCGCTCGAAGACGACCTGATGCGTATCTTCGGGTCCGATCGCATTTCAGGCCTGATGCAGCGGCTGGGCATGGAAGAGGGTGTGCCGATCGAACACGGCATGGTGTCTCGCGCTATTCAACGTGCCCAGACGCAGGTTGAAGCACAGAACTTCTCCGTCCGCAAACACCTGCTCGAGTACGACGATGTGATGAATAAGCAGCGTGAGAGCGTTTACACGCTGCGCCGGGAGATTCTCGAAGGCAAGAGTATTCACGTCACCGAAGAAGAGATTGTTGATACGCGCGGATATGTGCTCGCGCTCGCAGAAGACATCCTTGAAGACCAGGTCGAACGCTTCGCCGGCAAGGACGCGGACGAGGACGAGTGGGACATCGCGGCGCTCATCCGTGAAGTGTCACGGGTGTTTGGCATTGAACCAGGGCAGCTCGAGGCCCTCAAGCTGGACGAGCTCGGCACCGAGGCCATTGGTGATGCCGTCTGGCCGGTGATCAAGGCGAGCTACGAGGACAAGGAAAAGGTCGTCGGTGGAGAACTGTTGCGACGGGTCGAGCGCGACCTGATGCTTCAGATCGTGGACGGGCAGTGGAAGGACCACCTGTACTCCCTCGACCACTTGAAGGAAGGCATCGGGCTCCGCGGGTACGGTCAGCGGGATCCCCTTGTCGAGTACAAGAAGGAAAGTTTCGCGCTGTTCCAGGACATGAAGGTACGCATCGAAGAGGAAATCGTGCGGTACCTTTTCTGGATGCGCCCGGTCCTCAACGAGGATGCGCCACCGGTGGCGCGTCCGGCTCCTCGTCGTGCCACTCCCCTCACGATGAACAATCCGTCTGCCGCTGCGGTGCCTGCCTTTACCGGTGCGGCACGGAGCCAGGCGCCGGCAGCCACTCCACCCGCGGCCTTCGGCGGCGGCGCGGCGCCGAGACCCGCGCGCACGGGCGGAGACGACGTGGTGAAGACGGTGAAACGCGAGGAGCCCAAGGTTGGGCGCAACGACCCGTGCCCATGCGGCAGCGGGAAGAAGTACAAGAAGTGCCACGGGACGGCCGCATGAGGAGCATCGAATGGAGCTGAAGACCGACGAGCTGACGATGACGCCCACCGAGTCGAGCTTCGCAACCGCCCTCACCTTCGACGACGTGCTGCTCGTCCCGCAGCACTCGACAGTGCTTCCCACCCAGGTGGACGTCACCACGCGCCTCACCCGCAACATTCGATTGAACGTTCCGCTCCTCAGCGCTGCCATGGATACCGTCACCGAATCGCGTCTGGCGATCGCGATGGCGCAGCAGGGTGGCATGGGCGTCATCCACAAGAATCTGTCCGTGGAGGAGCAGGCCGCCGAGGTGGACCGCGTCAAGCGATCCGAGAGCGGCATGATCGTGAATCCGATCACCCTCTCCCCCACCAACCGGATCTTCGAAGCGCTCGACCTGATGAAGAACTACAGGATTTCAGGCGTGCCGATCACGGAGGACGGAAGCAAGGAAGGCCGGCTGGTGGGCATCCTCACCAACAGGGATCTCCGCTTCGAGTCCAACGTTGACAGGCCCATTGAAGAGGTGATGACGAAGGCTCCGCTCTTCACCGTTCCGGTGGGCACGACCCTCGACGAGTCGCGCGAAATCCTCCATCGTCACAAGGTCGAGAAGCTGCTGGTGGTGGACAAGGACTACCGGCTCAAAGGCCTCATCACCGTCAAGGACATCCAGAAACAAATCAAGTATCCGAACGCCTGTAAGGATGCGTTGGGCCGTCTGCGTTGCGGTGCGGCCATCGGTGTGTCGAAGGATTCGCTGGAGCGGGCGCACGCGCTGGTTGCCGCCGGTGTGGATGCGCTCGTCATCGACACCGCGCACGGCCATTCGCAGGGTGTGCTGGATATGGTGGCGAGGATCAGGCGCGAGTTCCCGCACACGGATCTCGTCGCTGGGAACGTCGCGACTGGAGATGCCACTCGAGCCCTGATTCACGCGGGTGTCGATGCGGTGAAAGTCGGGATTGGCGCGGGATCTATTTGCACCACGCGTGTGGTCGCCGGGATCGGTATGCCCATGATCAGTTCGATCATGGAGTGCGCGAAGACCGCAGCGGCGCAGCAGGTGCCGGTGATCGCAGACGGGGGCATCCGCTATTCGGGCGACATCGTGAAGGCTCTGGCGGTTGGCGCGAGCTGCACGATGATCGGGAACCTGTTCGCGGGCACGGACGAGAGTCCCGGCGAACTGATCCTCTTCCAGGGGCGGAGCTACAAGGAATATCGGGGCATGGGTTCAATCGGCGCCATGAGGCGCGGAAGCCGTGACCGCTACTTCCAGGATGAGTTCGATCTCGAAGGCGGACGGGCAGCCGACAAGCTCGTGCCTGAAGGGATCGAGGGGCGCGTCGCGCACAAAGGCACCGTCGCTGGAATGATTCACCAGCTGATGGGTGGGCTGCGCGCGGGCATGGGCTACTGCGGAAGCGCGACCATTCCGGAACTGCAGCGGAAAGCGAAGCTCATTCGCATCACGCCGGCAGGTGCTCGCGAGAGCCACGTGCACGACGTGACGATCACGAAAGAGGCGCCGAACTACCGGATGGAATGAGCCGGCTCGACGGTGATCCGCCGGCTGCTCTCCCCCACCAGCTCCATCGTCACAGTCATCGCGCCAGGAATGGTGCGCGCGAGTCGTTCAGGCCACTCGATCGCAAGTATTCCCTTCGCGACAGCAGGCTCCTCGAGCCCCAGATCTTCCGTCCCCGTGCGCACCAGCCGGTACAGGTCGGCGTGATACAGCGAGAGCCGGCCCCCGCGATACTCGTGGACGAGCGTGAAGGTCGGACTGCTGACCTCGTCTGGATCGATACCAAGCCCCGCCGCCAGACCTCGAACGAACGCCGTCTTACCCGCGCCAAGATCGCCTGACAGCAGGATCACGTCGCCCGGAACAAGGTCCGCCGCAATGCTGGCGGCCAGGGCCTGCGTTTCTTCCTCGGATTGTGTCAGGTGCGTCATCGGTCGTCTGCACCGATGCGCCGTCAGGCGCACAGCGCGAGGGCGCGCTACTCGTCTTCCTTCTTGCCGCCAGTGGTGAGTTGCGTGAGTGCGTCGCCAAGGCGCGCGATGAGGTCCCCCGCAGTCATCCCGACCTGCCCTTCCTTGAGCGCTGCGAGATCGCCGGCCATGCCATGAAGATAGACCGCCAGACGGCACGCCGCTTCCGCATCGAGCAACTGCGCCAGCCAGGCGGCAATCATGCCGGTGAGCGCGTCGCCTGTTCCCCCCGTCGCCATGCCCGCATTACCGGTGGGGTTGATGAACACGCGGCCTTCGGGCGTAGCGATGATGGTGCGATGGCCTTTGAGGACGACGTAGAGATGGCGGCTGGCGGCAAACTCCGAGGCGATTTGGATCCGGTTGGCCTGTACGTCTTCAATTGAGGCGTTCACCAGGCGAGCCATTTCACCCGGGTGCGGCGTGATGATGACGTCCCGCTCTTCCTTGCCTGTCAGCACCGACAGGTCGTCGGTCAACGCGTTCAAGGCGTCGGCGTCGAGGACGAGAGGCGCCGTCGCGCGGTTGAGGAGCGCGCGGACGAACTCGGTCACGGCCGCTCCCCTGCCGAGGCCAGGTCCGCAGGCAATGACGTCGTGCTGAAGCGCCAGGAGCGCGTCCACGGCTGAGGCAGCCACCGTTCCGCTCTTCGACTCCGCGAGCGGTTCGGTCATGAACTCGGGCGCCATCGAGGCGACGATCGGCAGGCACGACGCTGGTGTGGCGATCGTCACGAGGCCAGCGCCCGATCGCAGCGCGCCCCGGCCCGCCAGGTATGCGGCGCCCGTCTTGCCTCGCGACCCGGCCACGATGGTGACGCGCCCGAAGTCGCCCTTGTGTGACTCCGCGGCTCGAGGCTCGACGATCATCCGCATCTGCTCCGGTGTCAGCAGATCGATGCGCGGCCCATCCAGTCCTTCGATGATGTCGCCGGGGATGCCGATGTCGGCGATCACGATGTCGCCCGCGTGGGTTTCGCTTGGCGGAAGCATGAGCGGCAGTTTCGGGGCCGCCAGCGTGACCGTCATCGACGCCTGGATGCAATCACCGATGAGATGAGGGGTATCCGCCGACAGGCCGCTCGGAAGGTCGATGGAGACCGTTGGAATCTCGGAAGCGTTGATGTCGGCCACGACGGTTTCCATCATCCCGGCGAGCGCCGACTTGAGACCCGTCCCGAAGATGGCGTCCACGATCAGCGAGCACTCGGAGATCTCCGAGAAGTGCAGCTCCCACGTCTGCTCGTCACCGATCTCGACGACCGTTGTCCCGAGGCGTCCAAGAATCTCGAGGTTGGTGCGCGCATCGCCGCGGACGTCGGAGATAGCGCCAATGACGAACACCGACGTGTCTACGCCGCGCTGGATGAGCGTTCGGGCGACCACGAAGCCGTCTCCCCCGTTGTTACCCCGGCCACAGAGCACCGCGACACGTCCGTCCAGCGCGTCCTCGTAAGTGGCCTCGATGGCGGCTACGACCTGCCGGCCTGCGTTCTCCATGAGCACGAGCGAGGGGATGCCGATGTCCTCGATCGTGCAGCGGTCGGCCTCGCGCATCTGGGCGGCACTCAGGATTCTCATAAAGGGGTTCGGGCGGTCGAGAGAGACTCGTTCGGGTCGCGCGAAGTGTACTAGAGTCCGTCTTCCTACCTGGTGGGCACCCGGAGGGGGTGGCGTGCTCAAGTGTCGTACATGCACGCCATTTCACATGACATTGTGTTCTGAAATAGATCAGTCGTCTACAGACAGAACACACCGGGAGTTTGCTCGATATTCCACTTGTTTTGCTGTTGTTTATCGAGATAGAGCTCCATGTCTGCCCGAAATTGCCGCCTGTGCATGTTCCATAACGAGACTGTTTCCGTAGGTCTTCGGGACGAATCAGGACCATGAATATTCCATAACTCACTGATTCAGTTGCACTTGCGAGTAGTCTCCCGCGATTGGCTTTGGCCTTGCGATGGCGGGGGCAACGACACGCACGAGTGGTCGTGTCGCCAGGAGCAGCAACGTGGTGAGACAAGAATCGGGCAACACGAATCCGCAGTCGGAACGGACGGCATTCCGCCGATCGGTACAGTACGCGGCGGCATTGGCACTGTGTGCGTTCGCCGGAGGGGCGGTCCCCTTGGCCCAGAGCGCGCGTGGCCAGCAGATGGGTGCGGGGCACAACTCGCACGTTGACCGCAAGGTGGCCGACCAGATCGCGAGTGCGGACGCCGCAGACAACGCGCGGGTCATCGTGACGCTGGCGCCTGGAGCGAAACAGCGAGGTCGAATCCGTGCGCTGCTGGCGCAGGGCGCGGCCGTCAACGAAGACTTCACGCTCATCAATGCCCTCTCCGCGGACCTGCCGGTCGGTTTGCTCCGCGCGCTTCAGAAGCACCCCGATGTACTGAACATCTCGAGCGACGTACCGGTCCATTCGACGGGCATCTCGAGCAGCGTGAGCGGCGACGCCCTCAGCTCCAGCTACACGTTGCGGAATACGCTCGGCCTCGATTCACACTCCCCCACTGGCGCCGGTGTCACGGTTGCCGTGGTCGATTCCGGCATCCTCCTTTCCGAAAAGCGCATCCTGACGACCCGTGACTTCACGACCGGAGCGCGCAACCCCAAGAACGTCAAGGCGCTGGACCCGTACGGTCACGGCACGCACGTCGCGAGCCTGATCGGCAACGACGCGGCTGGAGCCAGGGGGATTGCCCCTGAGGTTCGCTACGTGAGCCTGCGGGTGCTCGACAAGAACGGTGCAGGCACCACAAGCGAGGTCATCAAAGCCCTGCAATGGGCGGTGGCGAACAAGGATGCGTATGGCATCGACGTCATCAACCTCTCGCTCGGCCATCCGGTGTACGAGCCGGCTGCCACCGATCCGCTCGTGCAGGCGGTCGAAGCCGCTGTCCGCGCAGGTATCGTGGTCGTCGCCTCGGCCGGCAACAACGGCACCAACCCGGTGACCGACGAGGTGGGTTTCGCGGGGATCAGCTCGCCTGGCAACGCGCCATCGGCAATCACGGTTGGCGCGCTCAAGACATTCGACACGACGCGGCGCACGGACGACCTGATCGCGGACTACAGCTCGCGTGGTCCCACGTGGATCGACGGCGTCGCCAAGCCCGACATCGTGGCGCCAGGACACAAACTCGTGGCGGCCGCCGCGACCTCGCAGACTTTGTATACGGAACACCCCGAATTGCGAGTGACGATCGGCAAGCAGAAATACCTCAAGCTCAGCGGCACCAGTATGGCCGCGGCTGTGGTGAGCGGCTCGGTCGCACTGATGATTGAGGAAGTCCGCGCCCAGTTCGGAGACGCGCCCGCGCCCAACGCCCTCAAGGCGATGCTGCAGGCGACGGCGTTTCCGATGAACGACGCGAGCGGCACACCCTACCACGTGCTCGTGCAGGGTGCCGGTTCGGTGAACCCTGCCGGCGGACTCACGCTGGCGGCGGCTATCGATCCCACGCGTCCGGTTGGAGCTTCCTGGCTCACCCACGGCGTTTCGGAATCCACGACCATCGACGGACAGAACATCGTCTGGGGCGACAACATTGTCTGGGGCGACAACATCGTCCGGGGCGATGACTTGCTCGGCCCTCTCAACGCACTGAGTAGCGCCTTCAACAGCGACAACATCGTGTGGGGCAATTTACTCGCCGACAAC
>JABFSA010000016.1 GCA_013140775.1 Acidobacteriota bacterium
TTCATCGGCTTCCTCGACTACTTCACGGACCACGGCACGCAGAAGTACAACGGGTTGCTCCTGTCGTTCCAGCGCCGCCAGTCCAACGCGCTGAATTTGAGCGCCAATTACACGCTGTCGAAGTGCAACGGGCATCCATCCGGCGGCGGTGGTACGGCGAACGCAGGAAGCGGCTACATGACGCCCGTGTCGCTGCTCAACCCTCCGGCTGACGCAGAGGAGCGGCTCGACCGTGACTACGGTCCGTGCGACACCGATCGGCGGCACATCGCGGCGTTGAGTGCCACCGTGCAGTCACCGCAGTTCACAAGCACGATGGCGCGGATCCTTGCATCTGACTGGCGTCTGTCGGGAAGCTTCCGCGCTGCCTCCGGACGACCGTTCACGGTCACCACCGGTCTGGACCGCGCGTTGACCGGGGCGCCCGGTGTGCAGCGGGCGAGTCAGGTGCTCGACGATCCGTACGGTGCGAAATCCTGGGACAACTGGCTGAACCCGGCTGCGTTTGCGCAACCAGCGCTCGGCACGTTCGGATCATCGGGCCGCAACGCGTACGTAGGTAAGGGCAGCCGAGTCGTTGATCTGTCGCTCGTGCGGTCGTTCCGTTTCGCGACCCACCGCATCGAGGCACGTCTCGAGGCGTTCAATGCGTTCAACTGGTTCCGGCCCGTGCAACAGGGAGGCACTGGCGTCGCCAACTCACCCGTGACGAATCTCAGCAACGCAAACTTCGGCCGGTACCTCGCCGCTGACGAGCCTCGCATCATGCAGTTCGCGGTCAAGTACCAGTTTTAGCGGTGCGGCGGTGCGATGGTGCGACGGAATGACTAGACGACGATTGGGTGCACTTCTCCTGTGTCTCGCGATGCCGATGGCTGTCGTGGATGTAGCGGCGCAGGATTTGGTTGTCACCAACGCCCGCATCATCGTTGGCAACGGCAACGTGATCGAAGGCGGGGCCATCGTGGTCCGTGGTGGCCGCATCGTGTCGGTGGGCCAGGCAGCAACTCCTCCGGGCGTGCGAGTGGTCGATGCACGCGGCATGACGGCGATGCCGGGATTCATCGATGCGCATCGGCACATCATCAACGGGAATACCGAGCAGTGGTTCGCGAAAGAGGCCACGGTCCGGATGCAGGAGTTTCTCGAAGCGGGTTATACAACGCTGATGTCGGGAGGCGGTCCGGTGCCCGGCATCGTGCAACTCAAGACACGGATTGAGAAGGGCGAGCTCAAGGGGCCGAGAATCATCACGTCCGGGCGAGCTGATCCAGACCTCTTCAAGACCGAGGCCGAAGCACGCGCCGGGGTGCAGAAGCTGGCGCAGGCCGGCGTGGAGATCATCAAGGCTCGTATCGATCCGCCGGCGGCTGCGCCGCAGGTGGCCATGCTGGCGGTCGTCACTGACGAAGCTCGAAAGCACAATCTCGATGTCATGGTGCACGCGGTCAGTCCCGCCGCCATGCTCGCGGCTGTCAAGGCCGGTGCGCGGAAGCTTGTACATACGCCGCACAACGGATGGCTCACCGAGGCCGACGCTCGTATCGTGAAGGACGCCGGGATCGAAGTCCTTTCGACGATCGGCTTCGGCGTTCCCGTCTTTGGCGTGTTCAACAACGACAACGTGCCGACGTTTCGCGACGGCAAGCCGTGGCCGTCGGGCATCATCGACGGGCCGGACGGCCGAGGCAGAGAGGCGGGCGAGAAGGCCGTGAACGGACGCACGCTGTGGGATGCCGGTGTGACCTATGGGTTCGGCACCGACACTGGGTATCTCCCCAAAGCCGGCCTCGCACACGAGCTGCGAGCGCTCAATCTCATGTTTTCTCCGCAGGACATCGTGAAGCTCATGGGACCCAACACGGCGGCCTTTATCGAGAAGAGCGCCGACCTCGGGACCCTCGAGGCGGGAAAGCTGGCCGACATCGTGCTGCTCGACGGCAATCCGCTCGACGGCTATTGGAACCTGTTGAACGCCAGGGTCGTCATCAAGGGCGGCGACGTCGTGGTCGATAAGCGGTGAGGTGCCTGCTACTCGACGATGGTCAGCTGCGAGCTCGAGAAGGAGAACGGCTGGAAGATCGTGGTGCGCCCGAACGCATCCTTTGCGCTGACTGTGTATAGCAGCATGCTCGTTGGCGCGTCGGGGGGGACGTCCCAGCGGCCGGTCCATAACTCGACCAGCGGGCGCAGGTAGCCGCTCGGCGGCGTCGCATTCGGTCCCGCTGCACCGCGGTAGCGCATGGATACGTCGGTCGTCTTGCCGCCGTACACGATGTGCACGGTCAGCTCGGCGGTGTGTTCCACTTCGCCTGTGCCGCCATCGAACGCCGTCATGCGGAATCCGACCGGCTCACCGCGCTTGAACCGATTCATCGTCAGGCAGTTCATCGGATGGCCGCGCGGCTGAAATGATGCGATGTCGCCCCAGATGATCAGTTTCCCCGTGCCGTGGCCCGGTTGCCTGGGCATCGGCGCCTGCGGCGTCGCGTTCCCGCGGCCGCCGGCAGGCTGCTGGGCGGCGAGACTCGCGATTCCCGCAAGAACCAGCACCGCCAGGACTGCTGCGGCGACCGAAAAACGGCGGGCGGATGTGGTCATTACTGCCCCCTGAGAGCAGGTCCGGAAATATACGGCAGGTCCTGGTTGTTTTCGCTGCAGATGTATTCCATCAACTCGCCTTCCGGCATCAGGTTCGCCTCGGTCCGAAGGGTGAACGGCCTCGAGTAGGCGCCGGGATCGTCGATCGCGATCTCGATCGCCAGCGTCCCACGATTCGTCCGGGTGTACCGCTCAATGGTGTGCAACTGCTCGCTGTGCGGATGCCCCTGGTTGTCGAACCATGTCTTGTCATTGAAGCCGACGGTATCCACCACGAGCGTGTCCTTCTCCCACCACCCGATCGAATGGCCATGCCAGTCGTGCACGATCTCATCGGCCGGCGGATGCTTGCGTCCATCGATGAACACCTGCCGGAACTCGTGCATCGCCTCGTAGAGCATGAATACATGCGTGGGGGTGGTGACGATGCGGAAGGGATACGGCGTGGAGCGGGGCGGCGCGTTCGCCGGGAGGCAGTTCGCCTGCGGATCGTCCACGCTGCGATGCGCCTCCATGATCGTCTTCGCTTCAGGCAGCAGCGGCATCGTCTCACCTTTGGGCAGGAGGGTCGCGACGTTGCCGGTACCACCGCGGCGCAGCCAGACGCCGGCGAGATCGGGAGTGCCATCGCTCTGGCGAGGCACCGGACCATCGACCTTGGGGGCGGTGATGCTGCCTCCCAATCTCGCCTGGGCGGCGGCCGAGACGATTCCTGCAAGCACGGCGACGGCGACGATCAATGCGGTCCTCATCGGTGCACGTCCTTTCGTGTCGAGGCAAACAGCGGTGGCCGTCGGTGGCGGTGAGGTGGCTTTGTAACAGAATCGCCGAGCTTCTTCAATAAATCTCGCATCACTCCTTGACAGGGTAGGGTCCGTGGGATATATGAGCACCGCACTTCGACCTCTGCGGCGCCGTCCACTGATTTACCAGACCTCCAAGGAGGGCAGCTGTGATGAAGATCGGACGCCTGACGTGTTTGACGATCGTGGGTGTGCTCCTCGCGTTCGTGTCGTCTGCGTACGCGCAGGAGTCTACGTTGAGCGGCACGGTGCGGGACAACACAGGCGGTGTGCTGCCTGGCGTGACCGTCACGGCGACCAGTGAAGCGCAGGGGACCACGTATGAGACGGTGACGGACGAGCAGGGCCTGTATCGCCTGCAGGTGCGCGCCGGCGCGTATCGGATCTCCGCAGCGCTGACCGGCTTCACGACAGTCATCCGGCCCGGAGTCGAGCTGCTGCTTGGCCGCCAGGCGATGCTGAACCTCGACCTGGGCGTGTCGGGCGTGCAGGAAACGGTGACGGTCACCGGCGAAGCACCGCTCATCGACACGACGACCTCGAACATCGCCGGCAACATCGACCCTCGCCAGATGCAGGACCTGCCGATCAACGGCCGCAACTGGATGGACCTGACCATGCTGGCTCCCGGCAGCCGTTCGAACTCGGCCGCGGAGATCCCGCAGAACCGCCAGGGCATGTTCCAGATCAACGTGGATGGCCAGCAGGTGACGTTCACCCTCTGCTGCTTCGAGAACCAGCCGCGCTACAGCCGCGACGCGATCGCGGAGTTCGAGCTGACCACGAACCGATTCGACGCGACCAAGGGCCGCACGTCCGGCATGATGGTGAACGCCATTACCAAGTCGGGCACGAACACGCCCTCCGGAACGTTCTCGGGGTACTTCCGCAACGACGCCTTCAACGCCAAGGACTTCATTCAGGATCGCGTGATTCCGTACTCCGATCAGCAGTACAGCGGTACGTTCGGTGGCCCGATCATCCGCGACCGGGTGCACTTCTTCGTCAACGGCGAGTGGGAGCGCGAGCCGAGCACCGTCACGTTCAACAGCCCGTATCCCGCCTTCAACATCGACCTCACCCAGCCGCGCAAGGAGCAGAAGTGGGGTCCGAAAGTCGATTGGCAGTTCACGCCGCAGGCGCGACTGATGTCGCGCTATACGAGGTACCAGAACGTCATTCCGTATCTGTCTACGGGCGGCGCGACCAACCATCCGTCAACCGCGCAGCAGACCCAGCGGATCGCCAACCAGTCCTTCACCGAGTTCAACCAGGTCCTGAGCTCGCGAACGCTGAACTCGGTCAAGTTCGGCACCGCCTACATGCGATACCTGCTCGAGCCGTATGCAGGCTGGGGCACGACCGGCAATCGCCGCGCGCCCGGTACCGCGACGATCTACCGCGACGTCTTTGGCGGCGAGGAGATAGACGGCGGCGCGGTGCGGATCACGTTCTCGGGCTACACGATGGGCAACAACAACAACCCGCAAAGCTCCGGTGAGCGGGTGTACAACCTGCGCGACGACTTCTCGACGTCGTACAACCTTGGTGGCCGCCACGACATCAAGACGGGCGTCGAGTACATCCGCTACACGATGGACACGGCGTGGTGCAACGGGTGCAACGGCACGATTCGGATCAACGCGCGTCCCCCGGCAAACATCGAACAGCTGATTCCGGTGTGGGACGATGCATCGACCTGGAATCTCAACGCGCTCTCCCCGCTCATCGTCGATTACACGATGGCGATCGGCGACTTTGCGTGGGCCATCAACCGCAACATCTGGGCCGGTTGGTACCAGGATGACTGGTCGGTCAGTGATCGCCTGACGCTCAACCTCGGCGTCCGCTACGACGTCGATTTCGGCGGGATGGGCGAGAAGATCGTGTTCGAACCGTGGCTCACCGGCCGCAGGCCCACCGATTCCAACAACGTCGCCCCGCGGACCGGTTTCGCGTACTCGCTCAGCGACCGTTCGGTCATCCGCGGCGGCTACGGCCTGTTCTTCACGCAGCTCGAGGCCGATGCGGCGCACAAGTCGCAGCTGCAACTCGAGCACTCGCCGCTGACCATCCTGAACGATGGACGGCCCGACTTCGCAACGAATCCGTTCAATGGTCCGGCGCCCAGCTACGAGTCGGTTCTGGCCAGGCTCTGCGATATCAACGGTAACCGGCCAGGTTGCATCGCGCGCTCGGTCCTCAACGAAATTCCGTTCGGCGATCACCAGACGCAGTACAGCCACATGGCGTCGATCGGTCTGCA
Organism: Acidobacteriota bacterium; assembly: GCA_013140775.1. Lineage (GTDB taxonomy): Bacteria > Acidobacteriota > Vicinamibacteria > Vicinamibacterales > UBA2999 > JABFSA01. Next base: position 5,671 of record JABFSA010000016.1, read on the forward strand.
GCACCAGTTGGGTGCGCAGATGGCGATCGAGTCGAACTACGTGTTCACCGGCGGACGCAAAGAGGAATACGGGCCCAACATCAACCTGACGTATGACCCGGTGACGGGCACCAATTATCCGTTTCAGACCATCGCCCGGCGGCCCTTCCCGGACTGGGGCGTCATCCGCGCGAAGATCATGGGGCGCCGGTCCAACTATCACGGATGGGAGAGCAGCTTCACCAAACGGTTCTCGGATCGGTGGCAGGCAAACGCCTCGTATGCGCTCGCGTGGTTCCGCGACGATGACGGACCGCCGGTGAATGTCGAGCTGGTGCGAGGCGCCGACGTCCCGACGATCCTGCATCCTCTCGGGTTCCCCGTCGCGCCCGATCTCGCGGGAGAGTACACGCTGGCGGCAACCGACCAGCGGCACCGCTCAACGTTCAATGCGATCTGGGACCTCGGCAGGGGCTTTCAACTGAGCGGCCTGTACTTCTTCGGGTCGGGCGAGCGTTTCAGCACCAGCTGGGGCGGTGACCTTCGGAACCTCGGATCGACGACGACGTCTTCGTCGAGCAACGGGCGGCTGCGGCCCGATGGTGTGGTGGTACCGCGCAACGACCTGAGCGGCAAGCCAATCCACCGCGTTGACTTGCGGCTCACCAAGCGCCAGCGTATCGTCGGCCGTTCGACCATTGATGGGATGCTCGAGGTGTTCAACCTCTTCAATCACGAGAACTACGGCTCCTATACGACGCAGCAGAGCAGCGCGGCCTACGGAACCCCCGCGTTCAATAACAACGTCGCATACCAGCCGCGGATCGTGCAGCTGGGATTCCGATTCGCGTTCTAAGACCTCCTGCCCCTCGCAGCGTCTGCGCGGGAGACCACGCCGAAGGATGGCGGCACGACGTTCGTCGTGCCGTCGCCTGCGATCACATTCCTCAGAATCGAACCTCCTGTCAGGCCGTTGTCATGAGCGTATGATAAATTCGCCAAGGCGAATATATGAAACGGTCGAAAACCTCGAAGTCGCTGGCGGCGGTTGACGAACTCGAGAACGTCTTCAAGGCACTGGCGGACAAGACGCGCCTGAGGATCCTGGCGCTCCTCGGCAACAACGAAGTGTGCGTCTGCCACATTCACGACAGCCTTGGAATCCCTCAGTCAACTGTCTCCCGTCATCTCGCGTACCTGCGTAAGAGCGGTCTCGTTGCGGCTCGCCGTGACGGTGTGTGGATGCACTACGTGCTGTCGGCCTCGCTGAGTCCTGCGATTCAAGGCGTCATCGCTGCTGCAGTAGACGCGCTGCAGCAACTGCCCGCGACGTCTCAGGACCGAAAGCAGTTTCAGCGCTCGTTTGGCCAGCTCTACGTGCTCGGTACTCCAGCCGGCGGTACGTGCTGTGCCCCTCGGGCGCAGGAGTCGCAGTGAGGAGCGAACCCGCGGATGCGCCTCGACGACTCGCCGCCGAGGCGATCGGCACCGCGATGCTGCTGACCGCCGTTGTCGGCTCCGGCATCATGGCCGACCGGCTGTCTGGCGGAAACGAAGCGCTGGCTCTCCTGGCCAATACGATCGCGACAGCCGCCGCGCTCGTGGCGTTGATTCTGACGTTTGGCCCGATCTCGGGTGGCCATTTCAATCCCGTGGTCTCTCTCACTGATGCCTCACAAGGTGGACTCCGTTGGCGAGACGTTCCGGGCTACGTCGTGGCACAACTGACAGGCGCCGTGATTGGCGTGTGGGTGGCACACGCGATGTTCGGGGAGCCCCTGTTCATGGTGTCGCTGCACGCGCGGAGTGGACCCGCGCAGTTGCTGAGCGAGTTCGTGGCCACCTTCGGGCTGCTCTCGGTGATCTGGGGATGTTCCCGACGCCGGTCAGGTGACGTTCCCTTCGCTGTCGCTGCATACATCGCCGCGGCGTACTGGTTTACGGCATCAACATCGTTTGCGAACCCGGCCGTCACGATTGCCCGTGCGCTGACCGACACGTTCGCCGGCATTCGTCCAGCAGACGTGCCCGGATTCATCCTCGCCCAGCTTCTGGGCGCCGCGGCTGCGACGGTCCTGTTTCGATGGCTCGTCCCGTCACTACCTCGGTCCACTGATCACGTCGTCTCGAGTCAGTCTGAGCTGTCTGTATCGTGAAGACGGTGCTGTTCGCGTGCGTTCACAACGCCGGCCGGTCGCAAATGGCCGCTGCGTGGTTCAACGTGCTGTCCGATCCCGGCAAGGCGAGAGCGATCTCCGCCGGCACAGATCCCGGATTGCGTGTCCATCCCGAGGTGGTCGAGGCAATGGAGGAGGCTGGCGTCGAGCTGTCCGGCGCGCCGCCGAGGACGCTCACGCCGGAGCTGGCGGCGGGCGTCTCAATGCTGATTACGATGGGGTGCGGTGACCAGTGCCCGGTCATGCCGGGCGTGACGCGCGACGACTGGCCGCTCGAGGATCCGAAAGGGAAGCCGATCGAGGCCGTACGAGCGATCCGCGACGACATCCGCGGACGGGTGCAGGAGCTCGTTGAAAGTCAGGGCTGGGCAAGAGGGACAACGGAAGCGCCTCGCCCTCGATTGCCGTGAGTGGCTGCCATCATCGTCTTCCCCGGGAGCGGCAGGGCTATTACAATGACCCCCAGCCGCGGGGACTGTTGATTGCGGCGTCAAGACACGGAGGACATCGAGTGAAGAAAGTCTTGGTTACTTTGCTTGTGATCGCGGGCGTCACCGCAGCAGTCCTGTCTGCGCAAGGCGGCGCGCAGAACGGCAGCGTCACCTCGGAAGGTGGCGTTGGCTACATCAATCCGGGGAGTCCGACCGTCTCTGAGGCGGACGCCACGAAGTTTCCGATCCCGCGCCTGCCGGACGGCAAGGTGGACATCACCGGGCCGTGGGTCGGTGGTGGATCCAATAGTGATATCGAACGAGACGCTGGCTTGAAGCCCGGCGAACTGCCCTTGTTGCCGTGGGCCAGGGAGCTGCGCGACAAGCGGCTGAAGAAGGACGAACCCTACACGGCGTGCCTGCCGATGAGCGTGCCGCGCGTCAATCCCTACCCGTGGAAGTTTGCGATGAGCTACACGTCGAAGGGGCTCTCGCACATCTACATCCTGCACGAGACCGGCGACGCTGGCGCGCACCGCGTCGTCTACATGGACGGCCGCCCGCATCCTGCCGATCCGATTCCCACCTGGTGGGGTCACTCGACTGGGAAGTTCGAAGGCGACACGCTCGTGGTTGACACCGTCGGCTATAACGACAAGTTCTGGTTCGACAGCCGCGGGACACCGCATACCGAGAAGTTGCACACCGTCGAGCGCTTCACGCGCCTCAACTACGGTCGTCTGCGTAACCAGTTCACGCTCGACGACCCGGGCGCCTTCTCGCGGCCCGTGGAGATGACCTTCACGGCCAGATTGCTTCGTCCCGATCCGCAGACCGGGGTCGGCGACCTGATGGAGTTCATCTGCCTTGAAGACAACCAGTACGGCATGGCCGGTGGCATCCAGGGCATCGGGAGCGGCACGAGCAATCAGAAGTGAAGTAGGTCCTTCTCAACGGCCGCGGAGCGTGCCACCCGGTTCAGTGGCTATCCGCGGCCGTAATCCCCCGCACTTCAGAATGTGGCCGTGTCGTCCTTCCGGGAGCCGACACGCTACCGCGTGAAGACATAGACCGCCCCGGATTCGTCCAGGGAATTGTCCGCCTGGTTCCCGGCGGCGGCGCTGTCTTCGCCTCGCGCGCCCGCGACCATCGTGCGGCCGTCGCGGCTCATCGCGAGCGCCCCGCCGAACTGGTCGAACTCGTCGGCGTTCGAGGCCTTGATGTACGCCTCCTGTTTCCACGCGCCGTCGCTGCGCGTAAAGAAGTAGACAGCGCCAGATTCGGGCGCGGTGTCGTCATCCTGCCGGCTGCCAGTGCCCCGCCCTGCGCCGGCCTCGTAAATCGCGCTCACCGCGAGCGCATTGCCGTCACCGCTCAACGCAACGCGCAGGCCGAACCAGTCTCCGGCGCCGGTGTTCGACGCTTTCAAGTAGCCCTGCTGCGTCCAGGTCGTGCCTTCGCGGACGAACACGGACACCGCGCCCGCCGAGGTATCACTCTCGCGATCGTCGGTGCACCCGGGAGGGTTGACCCCGGTCGCCAGGCAATCCTCGTCGGCCGAGCCGAGGGCAAGCGTCGTGCCGTCGGCACTGAGCGCGATGCTCATCCCCCACGAATCGTTCGCCTCGGAGATCGGCGACTTGAGGTACGCCTGGTGACGCCAGGTCCCGCCGGTCCGCTCGAAGACATGCGCGGCGCCCGACCCGTTGCGCTTCCCGTCCGGGAGCGCGCCGATGCCTCTTGACGATCCGCCTTCGTCGTAGGCGCCGACGGCAAGCATGTTGCCGTCTGCGTTGAGGGCCACGGAATAGCCGAACAGATCGCCGTTCGTGAACTCGGCCGGCGTCGGAGCCTTGACGTACGCCTGCTGCGCCCAGGTCGCGCCCGTCCGCGCGAAGACGTAGACCGCGCCGGCGGACGCGGCTGAGTCGTCTTCCTGGTTGCCATTGATCTCCGAGGCGTTGCTGTCTTCGGTGATCGCGCCGACCGCGACGGTGTTGCCGTCGCCGCTGATCGCGAGCGACGTGCCGAACTGGTCGCCGTCGCCGGGGACGTCACTCTCGCCTGCATTACCCGTATTGGAGGCCTTGAGAAAGGCCTGCTGGCTCCAGGTCCCGCCGCTTCGCGTGAAGACGTACACGCGCCGGCCTGCGGGAGCGAATTGTCGGCCTGGTTGCCATTGACGCCGGTGGCTGCGCTCGCCTCCCAGTAGGCGGCGACGGCCAGGGTGTTGCCATCGGCACTGAGCGCGACGTTATTCCCGAAGTGGTCGCCTGACTCGGCATTCGACGCCTTGATGTACGCCTGTTGTGTCCAGGTCGACCCACCGCCCGTGAAGACATAGACCGCCCCGGCGTCGTACGCCGAGTCGATGCGCTGGTCGCCGTTGACGCCGCGCGAGGTGCTGCGTTCGTGCTGGGCGCCAACGGCAATGGTCGTCCCGTCGGCGCTGATGGCCACCGCGTTGCCCGTATGGAAGCTGATGGCGTCACCCTCCCCGAAATGATGAAACGTCCCGGGATTGGAGGCTTTGAGATAGGCCACCTGCTGGGGCGGTCCCGGGGGGGCCGGCCGGCAACCCAGGCCGGTCACGATGAGAATGCTCCACGACAGGACCAGAGATGTTCGGACTCTGCGGGTCATAACGCCTCCAAAGGGAACACGCGCGAGCACGGCCGATCCTGCACCGCCCGCCCGTCCGCCCGCAATGGGTGATTTTCAGGATGAAGAATCCTGACGAGCTGTCGCCCCTTGCGCACCATGTCGAGACCTCGCGACGTCCCGAGGCTTCCTCGCGTGCCTGCCGATGAGCGTGCCGCGCGCTGAAGGAAGGTCTATGCTCGACCGTCCCAATACGTTTAGGATCTGACCATGATCCCTCTGAAGGTCAACGGCACCGCGCACACGCTCGACGTTGAACCGCAGACGCCGCTCCTGTACGTACTGAGCGACGATCTCGGACTGAACGGGCCGAAATTCGGTTGCGGCCTGGCTCAATGCGGGTCCTGCACCGTCATCGTGAACGGCCGGGCGATTCGCTCGTGCAGCGTCCCGGTGGGGAGTGTCGCCAACGCCGAGATCACGACACTCGACGGACTCGGCACCCCCGAGAACCCCCATCCGATTCAGAAGGCGTTCATTGACGAACAGGCGGCGCAGTGCGGTTTCTGCCTGAGCGGTGTCGTCCTGACCGCGAAAGCGTTCCTCGATCAGAATCCGCGCGCGAACGAGGAGCAGATCCGCCAGGCGATGTCCGGCGTGCTGTGCCGTTGCTTCACGCACACACGGATGCTGCGTGCCATTGGTCGTTACGCGGCGGAACGGAGGAACGCATGAAGACTCCGACCATGACGAGCGATGCGATAGCAGCACTGGCTCGCGAGGGGGTCTCTCGCCGCGCGTTCCTCAAGGGCTCAGGCGCGCTGATTGTGGGCTTCAGCGTCGCCGGCGCTGCCGGGCGGCTCGGGCTGACACCAGAAGAAGCATTTGCGCAGGCCGCCGCGGATCCCAATATTCAACTCGACTCATGGATCGCGATTCAGGCAGACGGGACGGTCACGGCTTACAGCGGGAAGTGCGAACTGGGACAGGGTCAGTTCATGGTGCAGTCGCAGCTGGTTGCCGAGGAGCTATGCGTTCCTCTCGATCGCGTCCGCCTCACCCAGTGCGTCACGGGGGTGACACCCAACCAGGGCACGACCTCTGGCGCGGGCTCGCATTTCGCGAACTTCAATCGCGCGGGTCTCGCGCTTGCCGCAGCAACGGCGCGGCAAACGCTGGTCGGGCTTGCGTCTACCAGTCTCGGCGTTCCAGCGGCTGATCTGACCGCGCGCGACGGCGCCGTGTTTGTGACGAGTGACACATCCCGCAGTGTCAGTTATGCGGAACTGATCGGCGGCCGAACCTTCCAGGTGCCGCTCGACAAGGCCGCAGTGCGACGGCACCCTCGCGAGTGGGCGGTTCTTGGCAAGCCAATCGGGCGGGTCGATCTTCCCGACATGGTGACGGCCCGTCTTCAGTACGTGCACAACCTGCGAGTGCCCGGCATGTTGCACGGGCGTCCAGTGCGCCCGCCATCCGTAGGCGCGACGCTCGTGAGCGTGGACGAATCCTCAATCAAGGATCTCCCGGGGATCGTGAAGGTCGTCACCCGCAAGAACTACGTGGGCGTTGTGGCGCAGAAGCCGTGGCAGGCCATTCAGGCCGCCGAGAAACTCCGGGTGAACTGGAGTGCCGGCAGCCCCCTCCCAAGTCAGGCTGCGTACTACGACCATATGCGCACGCAGCCCTCGCGCGACACCATCGTCGTGGACTCAGGCGATGTGCCCGAGAAACTGGCAGCGGCGGCCACCACGATGCGCGCCACCTACCGGTATCCATTTCAGATGCACGGATCGATCGGGAGTTCGTGCGCGGTGGCCGACGTGCAGAACGGCAAGGCGACGATCTGGGCCGCGAGCCAGAACGTCTACGGGCTGCGCGGTGCGTCCGCGACGCTTCTCGGCGTGCCCCCCGAAACCATTCAGGTGATCTTCACGCGCGGCTCCGGCTGCTATGGGATCAACGGTGCGGACGCGGTAGCGTTCGACGCCGCATTGCTCTCGCAGGAGGTCGGCCAACCCGTGCGGGTGCAGTTGTCCCGCAAAGATGAAATGGCGTGGGAGAACTACGGCCTGGCCTTCGTGATCGATCAGCAGATCGGTCTCGACGCGCAAGGCAACATCGTCGCGTGGGACTACGAAGGGTGGTCGGCGTCGCGTGGTGGACGTCCTGGCAATCGTCCGGGCAACGTGGCGAGCGGTTTCCACATGGGATTCGAACCAGCGCCTTTCCAACCTCGCACGCCGTCCCCGGCGCCAACCGAGTTCCTGACCGACAACAATGCGGCTCCGGCCTACATGGTCGGTCGTGTCGGCAGCCATGAGCCTGGCGGCGCCGGACTCGTGGCGAGTGAGCGTGTGCTTTCTCACAGGATCGAGTCGCCGTTCTTCAACGGACCGCTGCGCGCTCCCGAACAGCTGCAGAACACCTTTGCGCACGAGTCGTTCATGGACGAAGTCGCCGCACGCGTGAAGGCTGATCCCGTCGCCTATCGGCTGCGACATCTCCGTGACCCTCGCCTGATGGGCGTGGTCAGCGCCGCGGCGAAGGGATTCGGATGGGACGCTCGTCCATCACCGCGTCCTGGCAACAGGCAGCGAGGCGTGGTGAACGGCCGCGGGTTCGCGTGCGTCGCTCGCGACGAAGGCAATGGCTGGGTGGCGATGGCTGCTGACGTCGATGTCAATCAGGACAATGGCCAGGTGGTGGTCAAGCGGCTCGTCATCGCGTGCGATGCCGGACCTGTCTCAAACCCCGACGGGATCCGTAATCAGCTGGAAGGCGCCGCACTGCACGGCATCAGTCGAACGCTTACTGAAGAGGTGACGTGGGACAGCAACAAGGTCACCGCCTTCGACTGGCGAACCTACCGTACGCTGTCGCTGGGTACCACAATGCCGAAGGTCGAGACGATCCTGATGGACAAACCGGATGAGCAGGCCACTGGCGCCGGAGAAATGTCGATCACGATCGTCGCCGCTGCGCTCGGGAACGCGATCTTCGACGCGACCGGTGTGCGTCTCCGCCAGGTCCCGTTTACGCCCGAGCGGGTACGGGCAGAACTTCTCGCCAGTTCGGACTAGCGCCTGGCGCTCCAGAGGCCGCGAGTGGTGACGGAACCCAAAGAACAGCTGCCTTCGATCTGTACGCCGGCATCAGCTGTTGGTGCTGGATCCATCGGCGCGCAGGTGATTGGCGGTTTTGCAATCGGAGCTCTCGCCGCGGGTGCGATCGCGATCGGTGCACTCGCCATCGGCCGTCTCGTGATCGGGCGGCTGACCGTGAAGCGTGCGCGTCTTGGCGTTGTTGAGATCGACGAACTCCGCATAGGCCGCCTGCGGGTGAATGAGCATGCCGGGGATGCCAGGCAGTAGCGAGGGCGTTCACCCCTCCCCGGCAGTCGATCGCACTTCGTCTCGGAGCGCCGTCGTCGCGGGCGGAACCGGTCTCGTCGGGACAGCCCTCTTGCAGCTCCTGGGAGCAGATGCACGCTATCGTCGCGTGACGAGTCTCGTCCGGCGCGAGGTTCCCGCGGCGCCGGGGATTGCGGTGCAACGGGCGGATTTCGAGCGGCTTGACGAACTGGTGATTCAGGACGTGGACGATGCGTTCTGTTGCCTTGGGACGACGAGGCGAGACGCAGGGTCCGCGGAAGCGTTCAGGCGGGTTGACCTCGACTACGTTGTGGCGTTTGCGCGCCTGGCAAAGCGAGCGGGGGTGTCACGCTTCATGCTTGTGTCCTCTTTGGGCGCGTCACGAAGTTCCGCGTTCCTCTACCCCCGTACGAAGGGCGAATGTGAAGTGGCGGTTTCAGCCCTCGGATTCACGACGGTGGTGATCGTGCGACCGTCCTTCCTGGTCGGCGTACGTGCTCAAGAACGCCCAGCCGAAGCGGCCGCGCAACGTGTTGGTCAATGGTTTCGACCCCTCCTCGTCGGACCTTTTCGCAAGTACGCACCAGTGGAGGCGTCGGCTGTGGCAAGGACGCTTCTTTCAGCCGCGGTCACAGCCACGGGTGGCACCACGATCATCGAATCCGACGCCATTCGGTGAACTGCTCGCGTCTGGCAAGCTGATTGACGCCGCTCAAGGTCTAAAGGGCGGTAACTGGAGGAGACCTCATGAAGATTCAATGCACACTCACCGTCCTGGCGCTGGCCGCGGCCGCCTGTTCCTCTCCCGCGTCGGAGGCCACGCCCCAGGCTTCGCAGACACAAGCCGCGACCTCCGCGGTGCCCGCTGATATCGCAGCGGCGGCCTCTGCTGCCACGCCGGGCATCTCGATCACTGGCGGGGAATTCAATGCCAACCGGACGCAGTTCGAGGTCACCGGCACCATGCCGAACGGCGATGAGGTCGAGCTGGACGTGGCGCAAGCGAATGGAACGTGGACGGTCGAGGAGATCCAGCGCGATGTTGCCTGGGCATCGGTACCAGAGCCGGTCCGCGCCGCCGCGGCCACTGCGCCAAATAAGTTCGAGCCTGTTCGAGTGATAGAGAGCAAACAGCCCGAGGACGGCGCCATCGTGTACGAATTGTTCGCGGCGCCGGCGCAGGGAAGCCCCGCCAGAGGGCCAGCTCTGGAAGTGCGCTGGCACAACGAGAAAGCGGAAGTCCTGCCGTAAGAGCGGCGACCACGAGCTGGCGTCGCGCATTGCGGTGGGGCGTCTCGAACGGCTTACCGCCGGCCAGTCGATCGCAGTCGTGGGCGGCCGCCCACCTGTTCAAAGCTGTAGCCGTCGGCGGGCCGATCGAGGCGACCGAGGTATATCCGGTTCGCCTCGCGGTGTGAGGGGCTGCCCGTCACGATCACCCGATCGCCAGACCGCAGCGTCTGCGCCGTCATCCCGATCTCCGACAGCTCACCCCGGTCGTCCAGTTCGATCCGCCACTGCTGTGCTCGACCCGACTCCACGGCTTCCACCGTCAGGAACGCGTGGGGATTGATGAAGTCCCACTGCGTCACGACGCCCTCGATGCGGACGTTGCGGCGGGTGTCGTACATGCCCGAGATGGAATGATGTGCTTCAGCCGTGAATGCTCCGAGCAACAGCCCGCACGCGAGCGGCATGCCTTGTCTCGCCATATGGCCGCAGTCTATCCAAGTCACCTCAGGACATCCCCATTGACGTCGTCGATCGCTGGGCGGCGCGTGCGAATGGCGCATTCGTGGGCGTCAGGCGCTTCACGGCCAGCCGGCGCACGGGGTCGTTCTCAAAGCGCGCGCCATCGAAGACATTGGCGGGCTCGGGCGTCGTGCAGTACTGAATGTGAAGACAGAGTCGAAAAGTCCCCGGTTGCACGCGACTGCCGGCGTGGAGGCAGCGCGACGTGTCTACGATCGCGGCACTACCGGGCGGTCCGACAAGGCGCTGCACCATGTCGAGGCCTCCATGGGTTGCGACGGCGTCGTCTGAAACGCGAATCTCGTCGGCTTGGCCGGCCTGCCGACGTTCTTTTCGAATCTCGGCCATCAGACGTTCGCTCTTGCTGGCCGGAATGAACATGAACGGGCCCTGAGGTTCCTCCACGTCGAACACGTTGAGAAACATCTTCGCCTGTCTCAGGCCCTCGGGATCGCAGTGAAACAGCTGGCTCGAGATGTGCTCGCCTGGATCGGCGCGCGGCACGGAGTAGACCAAATCGATCCGCGTCAGCGTCGGAACCGTCCCCAGGTAGTTCGTCACCAGGCTCAACAGCGGATCTGACAGGGCGAAGTCCACGAGGCACGGATTGGCGCGCAGGTCTTCATCGTCGAGCATGCTCTTCAGGAAGCCCTGTTTCTTCCGGGCCTGGCGACGGGCCTCCTTGCCTGTCAGCGTGACCGCCTCGATGGCGGCTCGCTTTGGCTCGAACAGCCTGCGGCACACCTCGATCACTTCGTCTGTGCGCGGCAGGCTGTCAGGCGTCGTCATCGCGTAGCCCTCGGCCGAAGGCATTCCAGATGAGGGGAACTGCCGGTTGTAGCGGGCTGCCGTCCGGCGTCGCTTGAAGTAATCGACTGGTTCCGAGGCAATCATCGAGGCGCCCACCACCATGCGACCCGCAGGTGTGGCACGGCATTTCACCAGGGCTTCTCGCTTGAGATGGGACCAGTCCATGAGGGACGAATTATAGCAACCCGTGCAGACAGCACGTACGGCGACCAGGCGATAAGATGGGAAGTGAGTCATGAGTGCCCGATTGTGAGCGCAACCGTCTCGTTCAAACGCCATCCGCTGGTGAAGTCGGCACAGAAGGTTCAGAAGAGATTTCGGAAGCGGGTTCAAAAATCGGCCGCTGGCAGTCAGAAGAAGTTCAGGCGCTGGGCTCGAGCGACGCTGGAGGCCGGTTACTACCGGTACAACCTCTGGCGCTGGTATTGGCAGGGCAAGCTGACGCTCCGCAGGAGCGATGCGACATTCAACGTGTACCTCCGCGAGCAGCTCAAAGAGACGCTGCTGAAGCGTCGTCTGTTCGATCGCGCCCGCGGCGATGTCGTCCCGCTCATCGACATGCTTGCGTCGAAGTACGATTTCACCAACCAATCGATTCTCTGTGTGGGGTGCCGGAACGACACCGAGATCCGCTACTTTCGCAGCCGCGGCGCCGGGCACGTCGTGGGCATCGATCTCTATCAGGCAGGCGCTGACATTGTGATCATGGACATGCACGACCTCAAGTTCGGCGATTCGACGGTGGACGTGGTCTACAGCCGCCACTCGTTCGAGCATTCCTATGACACGCGCAAAGCAGCGCTCGAGTTTGTTCGCGTCGTCAAACCCGGCGGTGTCGTGGTGGTCGAAGTGCCTGGCAAGCACCAAGGCGGAGGCGACTACAACTACTTCACCTGTCTCGAGGATGTGCTGGAGCCGTTCACGCCGCACGTAGGTGAGTTTTTGTGGAAGGAATACTCCCTGAAAGAGGAGAACACCTTCGGGTTCGACATCATCCGGCTCATGTTTCGTGTGAACAAGTAGACATGACGAACATTTCGGACGACGAAGTCGCGTTGGCGACGATGAGAGACCGGCTTCGAATCATGTTGCCGGAGGACTATCAGGATCACTACGAGGAGGTCGAACCTGTCTCGATGGGATCGGCAGGGCTGAAGTTCGGCGGCGACGGCCTCGTGGCGTGGGACGAGATGTGGGAGGGCTTTTGCGATCTCGCAATGGCCGGCGGTCCGCCGCACAAAGGTCAACTCCTCGAGCCAGCGAGCCGGGCAGAGGTGGAGGCAGAGCCGGACCGCTATCGGCAGGTCGTGGGTGAGATCTGCAGGGGCATCAGGATGGTCACGAGTCTCGACGTGCATCCTTCCCCGGCGCCCGGTTGGGTCCGCGTCACGTGTCTCGACGAAGGGATGGCTCAGTGGTTTCTGCGAGCCGTGGTCATTGAGAACGTATCGGTTCGTGCCGAAGGCCTGAAGCTGGAACTGCCTGCGGGACCGCGCTTTCGAGTCGAGAAAGAAATCAAGAATGTCGTGACGGTCTCTGCCAAGACTGCCCACTATTGGCTGGGACACACCTCCAGGTACAAGCAGCGGTCTATCGCTCGATTGTTTGCGGCGATGGCCGCTGAGTCGCCGCTACTCGAACCTGAAACAGCACGCGACAGTTTCTCCGCGGATGCCAGCGAGGTTCTGGCATTGAGAATGGCGCAGGCGATCCAGCGGGAAACCGGACTCGTTGTTTCGGGTCGGCGCTATCTCGGATGGATTGGCGTCGAGTGCTCGACGGTGCCCGTCGCGATCTGGATGATGCGCGCGATGCTGGTCAGCAACGTCCTCGCGCGCCGTGAAGACACCCTGTTGTACGTGCCGGTCAATCCAACAACTGACCCGGCCGGTTCCAGAACGGTTGGCGCACTGGCTCGCGTGCACCGGCTCGCCTCAGTCGTTCCGGGCGTTGTGCAGGGGCTCTAGTGGGCCGCTGCGGGGCCGAGCGGCGCGGGAGCGATGTTCTCTGCGTCGCCAGGTCCCGGTTTCACCGTCGGCTTTGCCCAGCGCATCACACCTCGCACGTTGTCCGCAGCCGTGCCTGCCTGCGACAGTGTGAGCGTGTACGTCTGGCGGTCTCCAGGGGCCATGCGGGAGACCGTCCACACTGCGACGTTGCCTTTCATCTGGTCGTCGCGGCGGACGCCCTGATACCCCGCGCCGGTTGTTGTCACGACGTTCGCTCCCGCCGGGACCGTCAGCATCACGGTCATATCCTCAGCCACGAGACCGACGTCTTTGACCCCCGTGTTGATCACATTCAACGTGTAGACCACGCCGCTCGCTGACGCTGTGCCACCGCTCAGATCGCCCCGCATGCGCGCGCGGAATCCAAGGTCGGTGATGTAGGTCCAAATCTCCTGCAGGCTGGCGACGGGCAGGCGCGTGGGCGAGAAGCTGCCCATCGCCAGGCGTTCCTGTGGTGGCTCACCAAGCCGGGCGCGCGTCGCCGGATACGCGGCCGCATGCGCGTACACAATCGACTCAAACCACTGGAAGTTCGCATTGATGGCGCCCATCACTCCGCGACCGTTGTTGAACGTGGGATTGTGGCACTGGGTGCATCCGGACGTTGTCGCCATCGCCAGCCCGCGGGACGCGTTCGCCGGCACCGGACGTCTCCAGGCGCCGGGCTCGCTCACACTGGGCAAGCTGGCAAAATACGCGATGAGATCGTCCAGTTCGCTGTCGCTGATCTGCGACTCGACGTAGGCGGGCATGACTCCCCACGGTTTTCGAACGGCATGGATGAACTGCGCGCGCGTGAGGCGACGGCCTGCCAGGTCTGGCCCCAACGCACCTTCGCCGTTCGTCCCGTGGCACTCGAAACACTCGACGTGCTCCGTCTTCTGCCACAGCACCTTGCCCTTCTCGGCATTACCAGCCGCAGGCGGCGTCGAAGGGGACTGCTGGGGAAGCGGGAGCAATGACAGAACGACGAGAAGCGAGTGGATCATGAAGACGACCTCCGTATGGCGAATCGACTGACAGAAGCGGGCTCACGTTACCTCAGATTCAGTCGTCGGGCAAAGTCTCAGGATGCCGACCTGCTCACTCTATTACCTGTGCTAACGTCACCCGATTGGTCGTCGTATTAGGCGTACGATCTGGAGGGACGCTCGCATGAATCGCCGATGGCTTGTCACTGTTCTCGCGCTTGCCTGCGCGGTCGTCGTCGCCCCGGTACAGTCGATGGGACAGGCAACCGGCGCGCCGACGGGGCAGAGGTTGCGACTTCGGCTGACGATCCCCAGCTTCAGCGACGCCGGGCCGATTCCGTTGCCGTTCACGTGCTATGCCGACGGTAAGAAGGCGATCTCGCCAGCGTTGCGATGGGCAAACGCCCCGGCGACCACGAGAAGCTTCGTGGTGATGCTCACTGGTCCAGAGAACCACCGCCGTGGCGGCCACACGGTCGCGTTTTTCTGGGGACGCTGGAACATCCCTGGCACCGCAACGCAGCTTGCGGAGGGGCAGCCGGTCGGTGTGGAACAGTCAGACGGCAGCCGCCACATGGCGAGCGACGACGGGATCCTTGGGTATGACCCTCCATGCGCGCCTCCCGGTGCAGGGCCGATCCACTACCAGTACAAGCTGTATGCGCTCGACCAGATGTTGTCGCTGCCGGCGGATGCCACGCGCGAAGCCGTCCTGCAGGCGATGGAGGGACACATCGTTGGCGCCAGTGTGTACTACGGAACGTTGGAGCGAGCGCAGTAGGCGCAGCTCGAGTGTGGACGCGTGCGGAGGCGACGCGCATACATGCAGTATGCTCGTCGCGCTGTAGGAAAGACAGTCAGTTGATGGCCGCAAATCGTCGAGATTCAGGAGGAGGCAACATGTCCTTGCATCGTGGCGCCCTGGTGGGGCGGACGTGCCTTGTCGCCGTGGGCGTGCTCATCAGCGCGTCTGCGTTCGCACAGCGTGGTGGTGGTCAGGAAGTCGCCCCGCCCGCCAGTTTCACGACCCCCGCCATCGCTGGTGTTGTCGCTGCCGGAACGAAGATCGAGCTCGTCGAGGATGGACTCCAGCGCACTGAAGGTCCTGTCGCCATGCAGGACGGCAGCATGCTGGTGAGCGGGCCAAACAAGATCCTCAAGGTAGACCTGGCCGACACCGTCACGACGTTTGTCGAGAACTCGTATCAGACGAACGCAATGGGTTGGGACGGACAGGGGCGCCTTATTTCAGTGCAGAGGCCACGAGGCAGTGAAAAGGTTGGCGTGCTGTACCCGGCCGACAAAGTGGCCACGCTGGTGGACAACTACCAGGGCAAGCCGTTCGACGGGCTGAACGACCTGGCGCTGGACAAGCGCGGAGGGGTCTACTTCACGGACACCCAGGGCATCTACTACCTGCCACCGCGCGGAACCGTCAGCAAGATCATCGATGAGGTTCCGAGACCCAATGGCGTTGTTCTGAGCCCTGATGAGAAGACGCTCTACGTACACAACAAGGACGGCGTGTACATGCTCGCGTTCGACGTCGCGGCAGACGGGAAGATCTCCAACCGCCGCAACTTCGCGAGATACAAGAGCGTTCGTGTGCCTGGTCACAAGGATCCGGCGTGGGACGAAGACAACGGCGCAGACGGCATGGCGGTCGATAGCGACGGACGCGTGTACGCGGCGACGAATTCCGGCATTGAGGTCTTCAGTCCGAAAGGGGAACTTCTCGGCGTGCTGCCCGTGCAGTGGGGCGCTGAGAACAACAACATCCGTCACCCGCAGAACCTCGCGTTTGGCGGCCCGGATCGAAAGACGCTCTACATGGTGGGCGCAGGCACCGTGTACAAGGTTCGAACGCTGTCGCAGGGCCCGCCGCGTCCCACCAAGTAAGATGGCGCCCGGCGCGGATGGACGGAACACATCGCCCGCGCGCTTCATCGTCGTGGAAAACTGGTTCGAGGATGTGACGCCGATCCGGCGCTACCGCCTGCCGGTCCGGCTACAGCACCGAACGGCCCGGAGCAATGCGCTTCCGGAGGAAGTGTGTCCGGCGTGACGGCGGAAGCGCCTGCCAGCGACGAATCATCTCGTCGATCGCTCGTTCGCTCTCCCTCGCGAGGGCCGCGAGCTTAGTTTTTCGACCGAGAGGCTTTCGCAAGACTTTTCTCCAGCAGGTCGAGGACCGCCAGATCCCGAGGTCGTCGCGCGGCCCGCTTGCTTCTCACGACGTCGATCAGCGACGCGACCCGAACGGTCGCGCCCCCGACATCCACCGTGGAGGACCGGTCGCGCAGCCCGGCGAACGAGCGCACCCCGTGAATCGTCCCCATGAAGTCCACCTGCAACCCATCGTCCTCACGCACGAGCCGGTAGAGATCCGAGGCTGGGTAGTATGGCCGAAGCACCATCGCCCGAAGTGTCTTCGCAAGCGCCTTCAGCTTGACCATGTTGCGCGGCGTCTTGCGGAACAGGAAGTCGAAGTCCACGGTCGTGACGGGCGCCCCCTGCAGAGCCGCCGCCGCGTTTCCAATCAGCACAGCCTCGAGCTTGACTGTCGCCATGGCGGCAGCGACTTCGGCGAGGAGCGGTGTGGCATCCACCGGGCCAGTATAGCGTCACGGAACAGGCGGACCTGTGTCCTGCCCGAGATCGGGAGAACGAAGCGCGCTACTTGATGACGCCCTGGCTGGTGCGGTCCCTGAAGAGGCTGTTGTAGCTGTCCACCTCGTTCATCGGGGCGCAGATGCCCTCGGTCAGCCCCGAGAACAATCCGTACCAGCCGTAGAACGTGGTGTCCTGGCGCGCGACCCGCGTGTACGTCTTGACGTCGGAGACCCAGGGTTGTGTGTAGAACGCCGGGTCGTAGAGCGTGAGGCGCAGTTCGATTGTGTCCGGCGCCGTGCGCGTGTAGCGCTCTTCGATGCGCGCGCTGGCGCTTTTCGGAAACCCGAAGATATCGATCCAGGCGCGGTCGTCGAGACCGACGGTGTTCAGCACCAGCGTGTTGCCCTGCCATCCGCCGGCAGTGTGGCCGTACCACGCCGGACCAAGGTTGTCGAGGCTCTCGCCGGACGGAACGGCCCGGCCGTCCATCCACAGTTCGCGTAGCGTACGCTCCCACTGAAACAACTGGAGTAGCCGGCCTCTCGTCTGCACGAACTCCACCGGCTCGGGGTCGAGGAGCAGCCGCGGAAAGCCGTTAGGGTTGCACTTGTGCGCCGGGTCGTTGCCGAGCGCCGGTACTGGGACCGCTCTAACGAACCCGGGATGTTCTCCGTTGAGCGGCTGTCCGAGGAAGCGGCCGCGCGTCGGCTTGTTGGCGTTCAGCCGCGCGTCACCCTCGGCGGTCATTGGCGGCACGTTGGGACTGATGCTGCGATGACCCTTGGTGATCTGCCAGATGCCCGAGAGGTCATGCGGATCGAACGCTGTCTGCGCGATGACGGCCGACGAAAGGCCGGTAGCCAGAGCGGCCGTCACCCACAGCCGGGTTATGTGAGTCATCGGCCCTTTCAGTCCACCGGGTTGCCGCGCTCGCGCGACATGATTTCCTTGCCGTCCGCGAGGATCACCTTGACGATGATCCCCAGCGGTTCGCCGTTGGTGGCGGGGTTGACAATGGCGGTGACCGGCTGCCCGACCTTCAGCGTGTTCCGGTTGTAGCCCTGAGTCGCGAGTGTGTGCACGTTGCTGTTCTCGAATCCCCAGGTCACCATCTTTCCGTTGTCGTCCGTCACGTCGATGAAGATGAGCACGTGCGGGTTCTGCCACTTCACCTGCGAGACCGATCCCTTCAACGTCACCTGCTTCTTCATGTCGAACGACTGCCCGCGGCCGTGGTGGGCCGCTGCTGGCGCCGCCATCGCCACCACCGCGAGCCAGATGAACGTCCGGAAAGCCTTCATCGTGACCTCATACGTGAGTTAGAACGCGTACTTCACGCCGAATTGCATGATGCGCGGATCGCCTCCGAGCGTGGTGATGCGCCCGAAGGTACCCGCGCTGTAGTTCAGGTTGGGGTTCCCCCAGTTGAAGTTGTTCAACAGGTTGAACACCTCGACCCGGAGTTCGAGCGTATGTGTCGAGATCACCGGCACGAGCCTTGTCACGGCGAGGTCGATCTTCCAGAAGCCGGGTCCTTCAACGCTGTTGCGCTCGCTGGTGCCAAAGGCGCCGTTTGCCGGCTGGGCGAACGCGTTGCGGTTCAGGTAGGCCGTCAACGACTTCTCACCATACACGTCGTCAGAGATCTGATCGACTCGCTGGTTGGCCTGGCCGTTGAAGGCGCTGTCGCGGCCGCTCAGGATGGTCATCCAGTTGCCCGATCGCGCGTTCACGATGCCAGACAGCCGCCAACTGGAGGCCAGAATGTCCAGGGCCCGGTTGGCGATCTCCGGCGTCATGTAGCTGACGGTGCCGTTGGCGAGGTGCGTCCGGTCGCCGTCGCAATGTCCGTAGTCGTAGAAGGGGTCGGCCGGGTTCACGTACCCGATGCCGAACTGTGCGTTGGGTACCATCTCGAGGCCTTCGCAGCGCGACAGCGTGTAGTTGGCGTTGATGTTCAGGCCGCTTCCGGAGCGACGCTGCATCGTGAGTTTGAGCCCGCGGTACTTCTGGGTTCCCACCGCCGCATGGCTGTCGAGATTGCTGATGAGACGCGCAGACGCCGGATTCTCACCCGAGATCGAGAGCTCGCGCCGCTGATTCAGGTTCGCGTTCGTGCTGCAGACCGGGTAGCTCACACCCTGAATTACGCACGCTCCCGTCCCGAGGTAGACGCCCGGGTTCAGGGCCACCAGCCCCCAGAGGCGGTCCGAGTAGCTGCCGAGGTAGCTGGCTGAGACGCCCCAGTCCAACCCGAGCTGCCGTTCCACGCTGACGTTCCACGACTGCACGCGCGGCGAGTTGATGTCCGGGTCCATGGACGACAATGTTCCGCCCACCGGATACTGGGTGTTCGGGCCGACCTCGATCGGGTGCGGATTGCCGCCGATGTCGCGATACGGGTCGTCGAGCAGGCCCGCCGGATCACTGATGAGCGTCCGATTGCCATACGGTGGTGCCGCGGCGAGGTTGTTGAAGTACTCACCGCCCGGATAGTCATAGGTGAGCGCATAGGACGACCGAACCGCCAACCTGCCATCTCCCTGCACATCCCACGCAACGCCGGCGCGCGGTGAGAAGTTCGCCCACTTCTTGTTCAAACCCGCCGTTCCAGGTGGGAATCCCTTGTCGCCCGGATAGATGAATCCGGCCGGAGCGTTGAGGAACTGGGCGCTCTTGACGTTTGTGCGGAACAGGTCGCGATCGAAAATGGTGTTCGCCCCGCGCGTCAGGTTCTGGCTGAAGAAAGGTTCCCACCTGAGGCCGGTGTTAACCGTGATCCGGCTCGACGCCCGCCACGTGTCCTGGATGTAGGAGCCGTGGTACCACTGGTAATAGTCCACGCCGGATAGTCCGGATTGATCGACGGTGTTGACGCGGCCCAGCAGGAGGTCGGCGAGCCCCAGCCCCGACGCGGCGCCCGTGAAATTCCACTGTCCGCCCCCGCGGGCCCACGTCCTGAACGACACGCGGAAGTGCGCGACGCTCGCCCCGAGCGCGATCTGGTGGTTCCCGCGCACGAGCGTCAGGTCGTCGTTGAACTGGAACGAGTTGTTGTCCGCGAGACCACGCGTCGCGGTGGCGGCCGCGATCTGGAAGCCGCCGGTGACGACGACGATCATCGTGTCCGGCACGTAGCTCGTGGCCTTGATACCGAGCTTGGGTGGATCGAAATACGGATCGTTGTCGCGGTTGACCGCGGTGCGATTGAAGGCGAACCGCAGCGCGTTCACCATGTTGTTGCCGAACACGGTCGTGTCACCGAGGGTGAGCGACTGCGCCATGTTGTCGATCGACGGGTTGACGGTTGTCAGCACGTTGCCCGTCGTTCCGTAGGCCGCCGGCTTCTTGTCGCGCGTGGCCATGTACCGGCCGAAGATCGTGTGGTTGTTGGTCAACTGGAAATCGACCCGGCCGACGTATTGTCCTTCGTCGCGATCGTCAGGCTGGCTGTAGGTGATCTGGCCACACGGATCGTCCGTCTTCGGCAGGTAGGTGACCATCTTCAAGGCCGCCGGGCTGAACCGCGCGGGATCGATCCGGTTGCCTGCGAATCCGGCGCCGAGGGTGACCTGCCGACCCTGGCACTGAGGCGACGCGAACGTGGTGAAGTCGCCTGCGAGCATCGCGGCCGTGGGAACGAACGCGATCAGATCCGGCGGGGTCTGCCGGGTCCGCGTGCCCTGATACGCAGCGAAGTAGAACAGCCGATCGCGGACAATCGGCCCACCGACCGTGGCGCCGAACTGATGCCGCTTCAGGCCGTCGTCGAAGCGCTTGCCATCAGGGCCGATCGCCGCGAATGGGCTCGTGGCATTGAACCGTTTGTCGCGTACGAACTCGAAGCCGTTGCCGTGAATCGCATTCGTCCCAGACTTCGTGACTGCATTCACTGACGCGCCGGATCGCATCCCGCTCTGGGCGGCGAGTCCGCTCGTCGCGACGCGGAACTCCTGGAGCGCGTCAGGGAAGGGCAGTGGCAAACTGGCCGAGTTCTGCGGGTCGTTGTGCACGGCGCCGTCGAGCGTGTAGGCGACACCGAACTGCAGGCCGCCCGCCACGGAGATGTTGACCCCACCCTGGAAGTTGCGGCTGTTGGGGCGTCCGGTTTCTACCGCCGCCCCGGCGAGCATGATCAGGTCGGTGACCTGTCGTCCCTGGAGCGGCAGCTCAACGATGCGCTCCTGATCGACGACGGCGCTGATGCCCGCGCTGCGCACGTCCACGATCGGTGCGGCTGCTTCGACAGAGACCGTCTCCTCGATACTCCCGACAGCCAGTGACGCGTTGATGGTTGGCCGCGCATCCACCTGGAGCACGATGCCGGTCTGGACATACGTCCTGAAGCCCTGCAGCGAGACCTCGAGTCGATAGGGTCCCGTGGGCAGGTTGGGCATGACCCAGCTGCCTGCACTGTCGGTGACGACTGTACGGACAAACCCGGTATCGGTCTGCTGGGCGGTTACGCTGACGCCCGGCAAGACCGCGTCACTGCCGTCAGTGACCCGGCCGTTCAGTTCGGCTGTGGCCTGAGCCCAGGCCCCGTTGCTGGAAACGAGAGAGACAAACGCACAGAAGACGACAACGTGGAGCGACCGCATATGTACCTCCACCCCGGGTTGACGTTTGGCGTGAGAAAGCTAGGCCGTGTTCAGGGTCTCCACCAGTCAGGTGTCGCCGACGAACGCTGTGGTCGGAGGATAGTGCCGTCCGCTTTCGTGACCATTCCCAACCACGCGAATGGCTGGCCCGGGATCGGGAAGCCCTCGACGGTCACGATGTCGCCGGCCGCAAGCGAGTCCTTTTTGACACCTTCGCGCAGCAGCCAGGCTGAAGGCGTGCTCTCGAAGCGCCACGTGACGAGCTTGCCGTCCTTGTCTTCCGCTTCGAGGTACAGCTGGCTGTGTGGGCTTCTGAATTCCCACCGGACGACCTTACCGGTGAGTTTGACGAAGTCCTTCTCTTCCTTGGAGTAGTAGGACGTCGAGTGGTGCGCGAACCCGTTGATGGCCGACCCGAGCACGACCGCCACGAGTGTCACAGTGAACCAGCGTCTCATGTGTGAGGTCCCTTCCGGGTGATCGATCGTCTCTATTTGTCCGGGGGATACGATGACTTGTGCCACTGCGCACCCCACCGTGAGTCCTCGGGGTCGCAGTCGTACTTGGTGAGCGGTTCGGTGCGAACGGTCCACTCCCAGCCGTAGCGGTACGGCTGCTTGAGTGAGAGCGCGTCCTCGCTCACGGAGTCGAGCTTGAGCGTGTCGCCTTCCCTCCAGTAGCGTTCCGTCATCTTCTTCAGCGCCGACCCGGGAATCCATCCACTGGCCAGGAATCCGCGCGGATCGAACGAGAACTTGGTGGTCTCGATCACGAGCACGTTGCCTTCGTAGCGGCCGACGGAGTGTCCCTGATTGGTGAAGTCGTTCTTCGCGGGCTCCGCGTGGCCGTGTCCTTCGAGCCAGATGGTGCGGATGATGTCCATCTTCTCGTAGTAGATGAACACGCGATCCGGGATCTGCATGATCTGGAAGTCGTAGTTGTCGTTGATGAGGCCCGGAATCGGTGTCGCCTGACAGTCGTAGGTCGGGTTGTAGGCGTCGTCGAACGCTTTCGCAAACCCCGCCGCTCGATTCGTGGGGACCGGGGCCTGGTTGGGCTTGCCGTTGAGGGGGCCCTTCCGATGCCAGATGCCGCTCAGCCTTGGGACGTCGGACGATCCTTCAGGGGTGTCCGGGGTGGCGGTCCGCTGGGCCGCGACCGGGGCCGAAGTGAAGCCGAGAATTGCGACAACGAACAGCGCCAGCGTCTGCTTCATAGTGTTCGCTCCGACGTTGGTTCCCGCCCGATGGTCCGTGTGGTGGTATCGACCCGCGGCACACCTTAGAGCAAGTGTCCGCGGGTGTCAACGACGCGGTTACCTCAGAAGTCGTACTTCACGCCGAACTGAATGATCCGTGGAGCGCCCGCCTGCGTGGTGATCCTTCCGAAGTTTGCGGCGTTGAGGTTGGTCGCGGGGTCGCCCCAGTTGAAGGTGTTGAAGAGATTGAACGTCTCGAGGCGCAGCTCCAGCCGCTGCGTTCCGATGGAAGACACGAGCTTCGAAATTGCAAGATCGACTTGCCAGTACCTCGGTCCCACCGCCACGTTGCGGGTCGCGTTGCCCACGGTCCCCGCCGCCGGCAGCGCGAAGGCATTCCGGTTCAGGTAGTCGTTGATTTGCTGTCCAGGCTCCAGGTCGGAAGTGTCTTTGCCTGGACCGTAGATATCGTCGCTGACCTGATCGGGACGCTGAGCCGAGATACCGTTGAATGCACGATCGACGCCGCTGGTGACGTTGAGCCGGTTACCCGAGCGTGCGCTGAGGATGCCCGACAGCCGCCAGTTTGCCGCCAGTGCTCGCACGAGGCCATTGCCAACCTCAGGCGTCTGATAGCCTAGGTTGAGGGTTCCCAGGTGCTTGCGGTCCTGATCGCAGTAGCCCGCATCGACATCCGGATCATCCGGATTCGTGTAGCCGGCGCTGGTCTGGTTGAAGGCGGTTGTGGTCGGCGTGCCCTCGCACTTCGACAGGGTGTAGTTGGCGTTGAGGCTCACGCCGGTTGCCGTGCGATGCCGCGCTGACAGCTTCAGGCCACGATACTTCTGCCAGCCCACGTCCGAGTTGAGGTCGAGCGCGCCGATACCGACTGACCGCGTCGGGTTCTCCAGAGACAGCTTCCGCCGCTCGTTCAGATTCGCATTGGTCGAGCAGACCGGGAAGGTCCGCGGTCCGGTGGCGGTATTCAACGTGCAGGGGCCCAGGCCGAGGAACACACCCGGGTTGATCGCCGTCTGCGCCCAGAGCCGGTCGGCGTAGCTGCCCAGGTAGGTCGCGGACACGCCCCAGCTGGATCCCAGTTGACGCTCGAGCATCACGTTCCACTGCTGCGCGCGTGGCGAATTCGTGGAGGGATCCATCGAGCCGAAGGCGCCGTACGGGATGTAATCCACGTTGGGGCCAAGGGTGATGGGGTGCGGATCGCCACCAAGGTGTCCCCAGGGATCGTCCATCCGTCCCGGCGGGTCGCTGATGAGCGAGCGGTTGCCGAACGGCGGCGCCCCGGCGTTGATGTTGTGGTACTCACCGGCCATGAAGTCATAGCCCATCGAGTACGACGATCGCACGGCCAGGCGGCCATCCCCGTGGACGTCCCACGCCACCCCGATACGCGGCGCGAGGTTCCACCACTGAACGTCCAGGCCGGTCTTCCCGTCCGGGAAGCCCTCGTCTCCTGGATAAATGAGTCCCGGGGGTGCGTTGAGGAACACTTTGCTCTTGATGCCCTGGTCGAAGTTTTCCTTGCGGAAGAGCACGATCGCGTTGTTGTTGACGGACTGGCCGAAATACGGCTCCCACCGCACACCGGCATTGATCGTCACGCGGTTCGACGTGCGCCACGCGTCCTGCGCATAGGCGCCCAGGTACACGTTGGAGATATCCAGGATGTTGGGGCCGCCGATCTCGAGCCGCGAGACCCGCCCCGTCAGCAGGTCCGCCAGAGCGTGTCCAGTCGCGCTGCCGTCCACGGTCCAGGTGCCGCCTGTGCGGGAGGTCCCAAGGGAATCCAGCTGCCAGTGCCGCACGTCGGCGCCGAAGCCGAGCTGGTGGCTGCCCTTCACCACGGTCAGGTCGTCGGAAAACGCGTAGAGATCGTTGAACGTCTGCCGCTTCGTCGCTGTGCCAGCCATGATGGCGAAGTTGTTGGTGACACTGAGCGAGAACTGGTTGGCGGGTGGATAGCTGTACATCTTCACCCCCACATCGGCCGGGCTGAAAAACCCATCGGGCTGATACCGCTGGATCTTTGTGTGGTTGTACGTGGCACGCACCGCGTTGACCACCGACGTGCTCACGACCTGGGTGTGGCCCACAACCAGCGAGTGGAGTTCGCTGCTGGCCGCGGACAATGACGTTTTGAGAATGTTGTCGCCGGGGCCGGTCCACGAGGGTGGACTGCTGATCTTCGCTCCCAGATACCGACCAAAGATCAACTGGTTGTTGGTCATCTGGAAATCGATCCTGGTGACCGGCATGTGCTGGTCCTCGTTTTGCGATTGCTCCCACTTGATCTCGCCACAGGGATCCGTGGTCTGGGGCAGCTTCTTGACGAGGTTCAACGCCGCCGGACTGAAGAGGGCCGGATTGATGCGGTTGCCGACGAACGGGGCGCCAAGGGTAATCTGCCGTCCGCCGGCGCACTGCGGCGACGTGATCGTCGTGAAGTCGCCCGCGAGCATCTGCGGCGTCGGCACGTACGAAATGTTGCCTGACGGCACCTGACGCAGGACGGTGCCCTGGTAGGCACCGAAAAAGAAGAGTTTGTTGCGGACGATGGGCCCGCCCAGCGTGCCACCGAACTGGTTGCGCCTCAGACCATCATCGACCTGCTTGCCGTCGGGACCAAACGCGGCAAAGTGTTCCGGCGCGTTGAACCGACGATCGCGCAAGAACTCAAAACCGCCGCCGGAGAAGCGGTTCGTACCCGACTTGGTCACCGCGTTGACCGACGCGCCCGACTTGACGCCGCTTTGCGCAGAGAGGCCGCTGGTCGCCACCTCGAATTCCTGGAGTGCGTCAGGGAACGGCAGCGGCAGGTTGGTGTTGCTTTGCGGTTCGTTGTGCGCCGCCCCATCCAGGGTGTAGGCCACGCCGAACGGCAGTCCGCCGCCGACCGAGATGAGCACACCGCCCGCCATGCTGCGAGACGACGAGGTGCCGGTCTGCACGGCAGCACCGGCGAGCACGATGAGGTCGGTGACCTGGCGTCCCTGCAGCGGGAGCTCCAGAATGGCTTCGTTATCGACAACCGTGCTGATGCCCGCGCTGCGAACGTCAACGAGCGGGGCTGCGGCATCGACGGTCACCGACTCCTCGAGGGAACCAACGGCGAGCGTCGCATTGACCGTCGGCGTTCCGCCCACCTGTAGGACGATGCCCGTCTGGACGTAGGTCTTGAATCCCTGGAGTGCGACCTCGAGCCGGTAGGGTCCGGTTGGCAGGTTTGTCAGCAGATAGACGCCTGTTTCATCCGACACGGCTGTGCGATTGAGGCCTGTGTCCGTTTGCGTCACCGTGACGGTGACGCCGGGTAGCACGGCGCCGCTTTCATCGCGGACCGTACCACTCAGCTGCGCTGTCGCCTGTGCGAAGGCGGTGGCGCTTGTCAGAACGATCAACGCGCCGAGCGCGAACTCCCTGAACCGTTTCATCGAATCCTCCTTGCGCGGCCCGAGGACCGCGATGGGTTCGAGCGACCGAGGGTGACCGGATCGAGCGAGGAAACGTGCCAGCGAAGACGACGAGGTGAGGTGGAACTGAGTGGTGCTTATATCCGCGTTCACGGAGACTGTCAAACGCGTGTTGCGCTTCATCGGCGAGTGGTATATAAGCCCGGAACTGCGGCACGCTGCGAGATCCGTGAACGCCCGAGGTGTGGCTTGTCTCTCTCGCTCGACATCGTGAAGTCGGCTGGTCTGATCCGAAGGAGCGTGTGATGGCGGACTCGAAATCGAATCAGTTTGATCGCCGCGACTTTCTCAAGGGCGCGGCTGCTGGCGCCGCCGCGTTGGCTGCGACGCCGGAGCCTGCCGCGGCGGCTCCGACCCAGGCACAACCGCCGGCTGTGGCCTTGCCGTCCGCGCAGGCGAGAGTTGCGGAAACCCAGCCGGTGCCGTTGGATATTCAGGCGCTTGTCGAGGATCATCCCGGATCTGACTTCATGGTCGATGTGCTCAAGCACCTTGGCTTCGAGTACGTTGCAGCCAATCCCGGCTCGAGCTTCCGTTCATTGCACGAGTCGATCGTGAACTACGGCGGGAACAAGGCGCCCGAGCTCCTTACCTGTTGCCATGAAGAATCGTCGGCCTTCATGGCGTGCGGCTACGCGAAGGTGGAAGGCAAGCCGATGGCCATCATGGCGCACAGTACCGTCGGACTGCAGCACGCCTCGATAGGCGTCTATGAGGCATTCGGCGCAGGGGTGCCGGTGTTCATCATTCTCGGCAACACCATCGACGCGGCTGACAGGCGCCCGGGTGTGGAATGGAGTCACAGCGCGCAGGACGCGGCGTCCATGGTGCGTGACTACACGAAGTGGGACGACCTGCCCATCTCGCTCACGCATTTCGCTGAGTCTGCCGTCCGTGGCTACAAGATCGCGATGACTCCGCCAATGGGTCCCGTCGTTCTGGTCGCCGACAGCCACCTGCAGGAAGCTGGCGTCGAAGAGCACGGCCCGCTGCGCATGCCAAGGCTCACACTGGCGCGACCGCCTGCCGCGGATTCCGGGGCCGTTGCTGAACTGGCGAAGCTGCTCGTCGCGGCGGAGAATCCCGTTCTCCTCGGCGGGCAAGCCATCCGCACGCCAGAAGGCATGCGACTGTTGATCGAGTTGGCCGAGACGCTTCAAGCACCGGTGTCGGGCGGGAAGTTCCCGTCACGTCATCCCCTGCGACAAGGGGGCGGCGCCATTCGAAATGCGGATCTGGTCGTGGGCCTCGACGTTCCGGATTTCTGGGGAACGGTCAACACCTATCTCGATCAGCACGTGCGCAGGGTGCAGTCGAACACGCGCCCCGGTGTGAAGCTCGTCAGCCTCACGTCGGGTGATCTCTATTTGAAAAGCAACTACCAGAACTTTCAGCGCTACACCGAAGTTGACATGGCGATCGCAGCCGATCCCGAGGCCACGCTGCCGTCGCTCCTCGAAGCGGTCAAGAGGCTGGTGACGCCAGATCGCCAGCGCGCTTTTGCCGAGCGCGGGAAGAGGATTGCCGCCGCGTCCGCTCAAGCCCTGGAACAGGCCCGCACCGCCGCCACGTTTGGCTGGAACGAGAGTCCCATCAGCGTTCCACGCCTGACTGCTGAGCTGTGGAATGCCATCAAGGATCACGATTGGGCCAACGTTGGAGGAGTCGGTGGCGGCCCGCTCTGGAACATCGACAAGCACTACCAGACGATCGACGGTGGCGGCGTGTCCGCCGAGGGTGGCGACCTGCCCACGGCCGTTGGCGCCGCGCTCGCTCATCGCAAGCACGGCCGCCTCGCGGTCAGCATCCAGAAGGACGGCGACTTCATGTATGCGCCAGGTGCCCTGTGGACGGCCGCGCATCACCGGATCCCGTTCCTGAGCGTGATGCACAACAACCGCTGCTATCACCAGGAAGTGATGCACATCCAGCGGATGGCGAATCGGCATCAGCGGGGGATCACCAACGCAGGGATCGGCAACAGGCTCGATGATCCCAACATCGACTTCGCCGCGATGGCGCGTGCGATGGGCGTGCATGGCGAGGGTCCGATCACGAACCCCAACGATCTTGGTCCTGCGATCAGGCGCGCCGTGGACGTCGTGCTGAAGGGCGAGCCCGCGTTGGTCGATGTGGTGAGTCAACCTCGATAGGAGGCCGTGAGATGAAAGGCATCACGTCGTTCGCTCTCGCTCTCGCCGCAGCGTTCGTGGTTGCGACTGCCATTCTCGCGGCACAGAACCCCGGTGCGGCGCCAGCCGCGGCGAACGCTCAGGCGGCGCCGAAAGGCAGTGCTGAGAACGGCAAGAAGGTTTTCTCGAGTTACGGCTGCTATGAGTGCCACGGCTATGCGGCTCAGGGCGGGGGAGCAGGTCCACGACTGGCTCCGCGTCCGATCGCGTTCACAGCGTTCTCGAAATATGTCCGTCTGCCGACAGGACAGATGCCGCCCTACACGAGCAAGGTCGTTTCGGACCAGGAGCTCGCTGACATCTTCGCGTTTCTGTCTTCGATTCCAGCGGCTCCCGCGGCAAACACGATTCCGATCCTGACTCGCTGAAGGAGGCGTCAGATGCAACATCCGCGCACCGGTGTGGTCGCAAGCCTGGCGGGAGTACTGTTGCTGTCGGCGCTGACCGCCGCTCAAAATACTGCGCCGGCGCCTCGCTCACCGTGGAAGTACTACCCGGAGGACGCACGGGCGAACGTAGGTCCCGGCGGACCAGCTCCAGTTCGCGATCTGACCGGAACGTGGGCGGGAGAATCATCAGGTGCGGGCGTCAAGCAGCCCGTGCGCCCCGAGAATCCGCCGCCGCTGACGCCGTTGGGCCAGAAGATGTTCGACGGCAACAAGGCGGAGAGCCGTGGCACTCTCATCGCGGATTCGAACGATCCCCACCTGCGGTACTGCGATCCGTTCGGATTTCCTCGCAACATGAACGACCAGATTCGGTCACTCACGATTGCGACGCTGCCGAACCGGACCTTCCTCATGATCGCGTTTCAGAGTATCTGGCGCGAGGCCTGGACGGATGGACGCGCCCTTCCCACGACGTTTGCTGGCAGGGGTCCCGCCGTCCACGATCCCACCTACAACGGCTATTCAGTGGGTCGATGGGAAGACGACTACACGTTCGTGATCGACACCACCGGGATGGCCCCGGAAACGTGGGCCTCGGAAGGTGGCCTTCCTCACAGTGTCGATGCCCGCGTGACGGAGCGCTTTCGTCGGTCAAGCAGGAACGACATGACGCTGACCATGACGATGGACGATCCGAAGCTCTACACCAGAACCTTGAAGCTTGGGGAGATCTACTTCCGGTGGATCCCTAGCCAGACGTTCTACAACACGACCTGCATTCCATCGACGCTGCAGCGGTACCTGAAGGAGATGGCCGATCCAGCCGGCAGTCCCACTGCGGCGCGCTAGTCATACGCGATCGCGAGTTGAGATTGATTTCGGGAGGTGCACGTGAAGAGTAAAGTCCTGACGCTAGTGGCTTCGTTCGCCGGACTCGTAACGATCGCCAGTCCGTCGTTCGCGCATCATGGCGGCGCGGCGTTCGACATAAGCGCCCCGGTCGTGTTGAAGAACGCTGTGATTACGGAGTTCCTCTGGATCAATCCTCACCCGCTTATCAAGGCGGACTACAAGGACGAGAAAGGAAATCTCCAGCAGTGGACGATGGAGCTGGGAGGCATTGTGGGCGCCCAGCTCGTCGGTTGGACCAGAACATCGCTGGCGGCGGGCGACGTGGTCACCCTCTACGTGTGGAAGGCCAAGACGGGCGCGTTGGTCGGACGCTTCAACAAGGTCGATTTTCCCGACGGCACGACCATGCGCGACAGCCAGACTGGCGCGGACGACGGCGGGCGATCTGACTCAGGCGTCCGGCAGTAGGCAGTCGCCGTACTCGTCCAGCCAGGGAAGCGTGTACAAAGAAACAGGCCGGACACCTTGCGGTGCCCGGCCTGTGTTGTTTCTGCTAAGAGTCCTAGGTCCTAGAAGTCGTACTTCACACCAAACTGCAGGATGCGAGGCGCGCCCGCCTGGGTGGTGATGCGTCCGAACGCTGCCGCGTTGAAGTTGGCAGCCGGATCGCCCCAGTTGAAGGTGTTGAGCACGTTCGAGACGTCCAACCGCAGCTCCAGGCGCTGCGTTCCCAACTGGACCAGCTTCGAGATCGCCATGTCAACGTTGAAGTACGACGGACCCACGGCGAGGTTCCGCTTGGCATCGCCCAGTTCGCCGAGCGGGGCCAGCGCGAAGGCCGCGCGGTTGAAGTAGTTTTCGATCACCTGCCCAGGCTTCAGGTCGGACGCGTCCTTGCCAGGGCCATAGATGTCGTCGCTGAGCTGGTCAGGTCGCTGAACCGAGGAATGCGAACCGATCAGCGCGCGGTCAACACCGCTGGTGATGTTGATCCGGTTTCCCGACCGAGCGTTCACGATGCCCGAGACGCGCCAGTTGGAGGCCAGCGCGCGAGCGATTCCGCTGCCAATCTCCGGGGTCTGGTACCCGGCGTTGAGCGTCCCGAGGTGCTTGCGGTCCTGATCGCAGTAGCCGGCGTCGAAATCCGGATCATTCGGAATCGAGTAGCCGGCGCTGGTCTGATTGAAGGTGGTCGCGGTGGCCGTGCCTTCGCACTTCGACAGGGTGTAGCTGGTGTTGAGCGACACGCCCGTGCTGGTGCGATGCCGCGCCGCCAGCTTCAGGCCCTTGTACTTCTGCCAGCCGATGTCCGTGTTGAGGTCGAGCGCGCCGATCTGGGCGGACCTCACTGGATTCTCCAGCGACAACACGCGGCGCTCGTTGAGGTTGCCATTGACCGAGCACACCGGATACGACCGCGGTCCGGTGGCAGTGTTGAGCGTGCAGGGGCCAAGGCCCAGGAATACTCCGGGATTGAGCGCCGACTGCGCCCAGAGCCGGTCTGAGTAGCTGCCGAGATACGTCGCCGACACGCCCCAGCTCGTTCCGAGCTGCTTTTCGACCATCAGGTTCCACTGCTGCGCGCGCGGGGAATTGATGTCGGGATCCATCGAGCCAAAGGCGCCGAACGGAATGTACGCGACGGTCGGGCTGGCAACGATGGGGTGGGGATCGCCACTGGGGAGGTGACCCCAGGGGTCGTCCATGCCACCGGGAGGATCAGTGATCAGCGATCGATTGCCGAACGGCGGGGCTCCGGAGTTGATGTTGTGGTACTCGCCCGCCATGAAGTCGTATCCCATCGAGTACGACGACCGGATGGCGAGGCTGCCATCCCCGTGAACGTCCCACGCGACGCCTGCGCGTGGCGCGAAGTTCGTCCACTGTTTGTTCAGGCCGGTCTTCCCGTCCGGGAAGCCTTCGTCGCCAGGGTAGATAAGTCCGGGAGGTGCGTTGAGAAACACCTTGCTGCGCACGTTCTGGTCGAAGTTCGCCTTCGTCCAGAGCACGACCGCGTCGTTCTCGACGTACTGACCGAAGTACGGTTCCCATCGCACGCCCGCATTGATCGTCACCCGGTTCGACACGCGCCATGCATCCTGCACATACGCGCCGACGTACCAGTTGTGAATATCGAGAACGCTCGGGCCGCCGATCTCGAGCCTGGCCACGCGGCCAGAGAGGAAGTCGGCCATCGCGTGGCCGGTCAGGCTGCCGTCAATGGTCCAGGCGCCGCCGGTGCGTGACGTGGACCGGGTGTCGAACTTCCAGTAACGCGTGCTGGCACCGACGCCAATCTGATGGCTCCCGCGGATCATGGTGACGTCATCGGAGAACCCGAAGAGCTTGTGGCTCGACCGCCGCTCGCCGCTGCCAGTGATCGCGAACATCCCGGCGACGTTGACCGGGAACTGGCTGCTGACGTTGGAGCCCTCTTCCGTCGGATACGAGTACATCTTCACACCCATGTCGGCCGGGCTGGGCAAGCCTGGGTTGTGGTAGCGGTGTGAATCTGTCGAGCTCCACGTGAAGCGCGTGGCATTGACGAGCGCCGCACTCATGACATGGGTGCGGCCCAGCACCAGCGATCGGAGCTTGTCAGCCGTGCCCTCGCGGTCCTGGCCCGACTTGAGAATGTTGTCGCCTGGACCGTCCCATGCTGGCGGCAGGTCGTTCTTGTAGATCATGTACCGGCCAAAGAGCAACTGATTGCTCGTCAGCTGGTAGTCGAGGCGCACGATCGGTTCGTGAATATCACGGCCCTGGGGGGCTTCGAACTGGACCATGCCACAGGGATCCGTAGTGGTGGGCAGCAGCGCGGTGACCCTTCGTGCGGCCGGGCTCAGGCGGGCGGGATCGATGCGGTTCCCGACGAACGGGGCGCCAAGGGTGATCTGTCGTCCACCGTTGCACTGCGGTGACGCGATTGTCGTGAAGTCACCAGCGAGCATCTGGGCCGTCGGCACGTAGGCGATGTTGCTCGTCGGCACCTGTCGAGTGATCGTCCCCTGGTAGCCAGCAAAAAAGAAGAGTTTGTCGCGCACGATGGGGCCGCCAATCGTGCCGCCGAACTGGTTGCGGCGGAGGCCGTCGTCCTTCTGCTTGCCGTCGGGACCGAACGCCGCGAAATGCTCCGGCGCGTTGAAGCGGCGATCGCGCAGGAACTCGAAGCCGCCTCCGTGGAAGTTATTGGTTCCAGACTTGGTGACGGCGTTAACCGACGCGCCAGACTTGACGCCGTTGTCGGCGGAGAGGCCGCTCGTCGCCACCTGGAATTCCTGAAGCGCATCGGGGAACGGCATTGGCAGCCCCGCGTTGCTCTGTGGGTTGTTGTGCTCAGCCCCGTCCAGCGTGTAGGCCACGCCGCCCGGCAGGCCGCCGGCCACGGAGATGTAGACGCCACCGGGGACGCCGCGTTCGGTTGGACCAGTCTGCACGGCAGCGCCGGCGAGCATGATCAGGTCCGTGACCTGGCGTCCCTGCAGTGGCAATTCGAGAATCTGTTCGCTGTCCACAACCGTGCTGACGCCTGAACTGCGGACCTCAACAAGCGGTGCCGCGGCTTCGACGGTAACCGACTCCTCCAGGGAGCCAACACCGAGCACGGCGTTGACGGTCGGTGTCGCGCCCACCTGGAGCACGATGCCCGTCTGCACGTAGGTCTTGAAGCCCTGCAACGCGACCTCGAGCCGGTATGGGCCGAGCGGAAGGTTTGTCAGCAGGTAGCCGCCCGTTTCATCCGACACGGTCGTGCGAACGAGGCCGGTGTCGGTCTGCGTCGCAGTAACGGTAACGCCGGGCAGGACGGCGCCGCTCTCGTCGCGAACCGTGCCACTCAGCTGTGCTGACACCTGCGCCCACGCGGCGCTGGCGGTCAGGAGAAGGATTAACGAGAGGCGTAACAAATTACTCAAACATCTCTGCATAGTGAGAGCTCCTAGTGTCCCTGGGGTCTCGAGATACTGGGTTAGATCAGCGGTCATGTTACTGGGGCGTCAGCCACGATGTATCCGCCCGCGGCTGGCCGAACAAAAACAGGGACTAGACGAACGACGGCATCCGAAGGCGTCGAGGTCCAGTAGGGCTATATATCACTAGTGGGCCGAAGTACAAACACATTACGACGGAGACATCCCCGTTCCGGCCTGGATCGGATTGAAGACAAAGGGGGGCGGGATGTATACTCCGGCGGCGTGGGAAAGACGTCCTCTCTGTCCCCTGGGAGGTCGGCCGCGCGTCCTGGGCGGTCTGACAATTCTCGTCTGACTGCAAGTAACGGAGGGATCGAATGAAAAGCCACCTGCTTGTGAGCACCCTGTTGGGTCTGGGGCTGCTGACGGCGGTCGGCGTGCCCGTGTTTGCGCATCATGGCAACGCGGCCTACGCCGACGAGATTACCGAATTCAAACAGGCCACGGTGACGAAGTTTGCCTGGGCCAATCCCCATGCGCTGATTAGCTTCGACGCGAAGAACGCGAAGGGTGAGGTCGTGCACATGGTCGTCGAGACCGCGGCGCCCCAGGCGCTCCGGCTGATCGGCTGGGCCAACACCTCCGTCGCGCCCGGCGATGTCATTACCGTTCGGATGTACGTTGCCAAGAACGGCAACCCGGCCGGCCGGCTGCAGAAGATCATCCTCGCCGATGGAAGCGACCTGCATGACACGCAGCTCGGCGGTGATGAAGGCGGAAAGACACGGTACGATCCCCTTTCCGACAAGTAGACGGACATGAGAAACCACCTCATCGTCGTCGCCGTCGTTTCTCTGGCGTGCCTGGCTACCGTGACCGGTCGCGCTCAGCGCCCTGGCGCAGAAGGGTTCATCGCAGAAGGCATCCCCAAGATGCCAAATCCCCCCGGGCCCGCTCCCGTTCGCGATCTCTCAGGTGTCTGGGTAGGACCTCAGGGCGACAAGTACGACACACCGCCCCCGATGACGCCGGCTGGCGACGCGTTGTTCAAGACGCGTCATCCTTACGGAGATGCGAGCCGGGATGCCGACCTTGGCATGTCGAACGATCCGTTCATCACCTGCGATCCCCTTGGATTCCCGCGCAATCTCATCGCTCATGCCGTCAGTGGCCGTGGACGCATGATTTTTGCCTCGGCACCAGGTCGCACGTTGATTGCGTACGAGCAGCAGCGTGTATGGCGGGAGGTGTGGACCGACGGACGGGCCCTTCCCAAGGCCGTGGACGTGAGAGGAATGCCTGAGTCCAGGCTCTACGGCCATTCAGTCGGCCGTTGGGAGGGCGACCATACGTTCGTCATCGACACCAACGGCCTGGATGAACGGCCCTGGCTCGACGAGGAAGGCCGCCCGCGCAGCAATCAGGCACGCTTCCAGGAGCGCTACACCCGTAAGGACCAGTACAACCTGGATCTGACGGTCACGATCGACGACCCGAAGTTCTACACGAAGCCATGGACCTGGATGCGGGGGAGCTTCTACTGGGTCCAGGGCCAGGAGTTCGCCGAAACGTTCTGCATCCCCTCGGAAGGGATCGAGTACCGGGACTCGATCGCCAAGCCGTCGGGTATCCAGATTCGATAGCGAGCCGCCGCCTGAAATGTGGCTGTGGGCTCGACCGTATCTTAGGTACGACCGGTTGGATGTACGAGACAGATAGGGATTAGGGAGCAGACGATGCGTAAAGTGTCTACAGGCATCATCGCAGGCGTAGTTGGAGCACTGTGTATCTCGGCGCTGGTTTCCGCTCAAGCTCCGCAGAATAACGCTCCACGTTCGCCGTGGAAATACTACCCGGAAGACGCGAGAGCCAACGAGGGGCCTGGCGGCCCTGCGCCGGTGCGCGACATGAGCGGCACGTGGGCCGGAGAGTCTTCAGGCGCCGGCGTGAAACGGCTCGTTCCACCCGAGAGGAACCCGGCGTTCACTGCGCTCGGCAAAGAGTTGTTCAGCAAGAACAAGGCAGAAAGCAACGGTGTGCTGATCGCCCAGTCGAACGATCCGCACGTCCGCTTCTGCGATCCGTTCGGTTTTCCTCGCAACATGAACGATCAGATTCGTTCGATGACGATTGCCACGGTGCAGAACCGCACCTTCGTCATGCTCAAGTTCATGAACATCTGGCGCGAGATCTGGATGGACGGACGTGCCTTGCCGACGAAGTTTGCCGGTCGAGGGGCCGACGTGCACGATCCGACGTACAACGGCTATTCAGTGGGACGCTGGGTGGACGACTATACGTTCGTGGCGGAGACCACCGGCATGGCCCCGGAAACCTGGGCGACCGAGGGCGGCCTTCCTCACAGTGTGGATGCAAAGGTCACCGAACGATTCAACCGATCCAGCAAGAACGATCTGTCGCTGACGATGACCATGGACGACCCCAAGCTGTACAGCAAGCCGGTGAGCCTCGGGGAAGTGAATTTCCGCTGGATTCCCAGCCAGACGTTCTTTGACTTCAGCTGCGTGCCGTCGTCGGTCCAGATGTATTTGAAGGAAATGGCCGATCCGTCTGGAACGCCGGCTGCGGCAAAATAGCTATATCCGCGATTGCCTGCGGGAACCCGAGTTTTGGAGGTAGAGGTGAGAACAAGAATTTTGATGGTGCTCGTGTTCGCCGGACTTGCCACCGTTGGCAGCCCCACATTTGCGCATCACGGCAACGCGGCGTTCGAGGTTGGCACGCCGACGGTGTTGAAGAACGCCGTGGTGACGGAGTTCGTGTGGATCAATCCGCACCCGCTCATCAAGGCGGACTACAAGAATGAAAAGGGCGAGGTCCAGCACTGGATCATGGAAATGGGCAGTACCGTGTCGGCTCAGCTCATCGGCTGGTCCAGAACGACGCTGGCCCCTGGGGACGTCGTGACGCTCTACGTCTGGAAAGCCAAGACTGGCGCTTTCGCCGGCCGCTTCAACAAGGTCGATTTTTCCGACGGCACGACCATGCGCGATACGCAGACTGGCGGCGACGACGGCGGCCGCGCTGATACCGGCGTGCGACAGTAGTCCTTTTGCAGCGCGGCTTCGCCGCCGCGTTCGCCTGTCCCACAAATATAAAGGCGGCGGATCCTGGGATCCGCCGCCTTTTTTGTTGTCTGGATTCTCTGTCTTACGCTCGCCGTTACTTCTGCGCCGCAGCCGGAGGCGTCGGCTTCCCGAATCTGGCGGCTTCAATGTTGACGTTCGGCTGCAGCGACGACATTTCGTAGGTGCCCCGTCCGTTGGTCCACGTCAGCACCCAGGTGTAGGGAAGCTTGATGCCGAGTCCGGGGACGTCCTGGTAGTTCGAATACACAACATTGATGGGGTTCGTTCCCACCGCGGTCCTCGAATAGCGCACCGACCGCACGAGGAAGCCCGTCTCTCTGTCGAAATACAGTTTGACGATGCCTCCTTCCGGAGTCTTTCCTTCGATGATGTCCACCGGGCGGTTGTCGATGCGAAGCGCCGCGAAGTTCGTGCGCAAGTCGGTTAAGACCTGCTTGATCTGGCCGGGGAACGACAGCTGGGCGTCCAGACGATTCCCCTGCATTGCCGCGCCGACGAGCGGCATCAGGGTGAGGGGCGCCAGGTCTTGCGGACCGGCATTCCACGATTCGCGGCCGTCAAACGTGGTGGTGCTGTCTCCTCCGCGAAAGTGAATGACGGTGGTGCGCTGGTTCGGCGCCTTGACGTAGACGTCCACCGGCACTTTTTCGAAATCAGAATCAAACCCGTCGTAGGTGCCTTTGGCCGTGAAGCTGGTGAGCTTGGCCAACGCAGCTGCGCCGCCGACCGCCTGCAGATAACGGTCGAGAATCTGGTCGGCTGTTGGTCCCGGCCGCGTGACCGGCAGTGGTATGACCTCGTCCGGATCCTCGTCCGGTGGGGCGGCGTACTGTTGCGCGAGGCTCGGGATCACCTTCGGTCGTTGGCTGCCACGATGGCAGGTGTAGCAGGTCACGGCGGGCGCGCCGCCGAAGTTCATCTTGTTGATCGTGTTGACCATCACGACCATCCGGCGCGCCTGCTGTTTGATGGGGATATCGTCTGCGTAGTTGGCCCAGTTGCTCGCGCTGGCCTGGCTATGGCAATCCGAGCAGTTCAGCGACAACGAAGCGGCGAAGAACCCCATCGTCTCCATGAATTCCTTGACGGGAATTCCCCGCAACACTTGAACATTCTTGAAGACCTGTTCCGCCAGCAACGTCTGCTGCGCTCCAGCTGGAGGGGCGGCCTGGCCCTCTACCATCGTTGTTCCCAGTGCGCAGGCCGTGAGCAATCCCGCCAGCCACAAGCCCCATCCCCTCGCGACGTTCATGAGGTCCTCCGATTAAGACCCAGATTATGGAATCAGTTACAGCCGAACAAGTACGGGCAATATAGCTGGTTCTCTTTGGGGTGCGCAACGCGGACTTTTCGGGGGTGAGGCCGAGACCTCACCGTTCGCCCGCTTATGCTAGTGCTGGTCGAATCCTCTAGCGGGGAAGAACGCATGAAGAAGAGCGGGTCCTCACAGAACACGTCGGCGTCGGATTTGATTGACGCGCGAATTCAAGAGCTCGGCGACTGGAGAGGCGAGCTCCTGAGTCGTGTCCGCGGCATCATCAAGGACGCCGATCCTCAGGTTGTTGAAGAGTGGAAGTGGAGCGTTCCCGTGTGGTCGCACGACGGATTGATCTGCACGGGCGAAACATACAAGCACACCGTGAAGATGATATTTGCCAAGGGGGCGTCGCTGCAGGATCCGGCAGGCCTCTTCAACTCCAGCCTGGAAGGGAACACGCGACATGCCAACGACTTTCGCGAGAGTGACAAGATCAACGAAAGGGCGCTGAAGAGTCTCATACGTGCCGCCGTTGCGTTGAACAAGTCCACTCGGAGCTGAAGCGGGCGAAGGGCGCCACTCGCATCCGTTCGATCGATGCGCCGCTGCAGGTTCTGCATCAGCACCTCGGGGAACGCGCAGCGATTTCTGCAACCATCCAGCCCCAAGCTCAGCAATGCCCGCACAATTCCGCAGGGCATTTCATTTGCTCTTCAAGTTCGTTCCGAGACGATGTATCGTCGTCGTCCTTGCGAACGGAGTCCCGCATGTCCGAGGAGCGTTTTGACCGGCTGGAGCAGCAGATCAGAGGTCTGGGGGCAAGTACCGACCGGCGGTTCGAGACAATCGAAGGTCAGATTCGTGATCTCCAAACAAGCCAAAAGGAATGGCGAGGAGACCTTGAATCTCGTTTGAGGGAGTTGTCAACGGATCTAGGTCGCCAGCTGCGCATGTTCCACGAAGACGTTATCAGTCGAATTGCAGCCACTCAGGAGTATTCAGGAGTCACGAGACA
>JABFSA010000017.1 GCA_013140775.1 Acidobacteriota bacterium
ACACGAAGAAGGCCAGGAGAGGCGGCGAACGCGATGGTGCGCAGCAACTCGCCGAGGTTGGCATTGGTCTGGGGCTCGGGCAGGAGTCGTGTGCCGACGAGGTAGGTCAGGGCAGCCCAGGCTACCCAGCCCACCACAGCGCCCACAATCAGGGATGCCAGAGTCAACGGATCGGGGGCGCTGAGTCTCCACAGTCCTATCCCGGCCGCCACGCTGGCCAGCAGGACCACGACCACAGCCTGTCCGTTCCCGCGACGATCGGCCTCCACCTCCTCGTACACGCGCGTATCCAGGAGCGCCGCGCCAATCATTCGTCTCGCGAACGTGCTCATGATCGTGGCGCTGTCCGAAGGAACCAGCGATTCAGCACGGGTGATTGTCTCAGAAACCCGTAAGCGCAGGGGATGGAAAGCGACGGTAGCGACCGGACCATGGCGTCAGTACAAGTGGAAGTTGACGATGACTGTGACGAGGACGTCCACGGGCGTGTCACCGAGACGGCCGGGCCGGAAGCGCCACTGTCGAACGGCGTGCACGGCCTCGACGTCGAGGCCGCCGCGATCGAGTGAGCGCACGACACGGATCGCATCGGGCTCGCCGTTCCGTCGCACGATGAGTTCGAGTGCGACAGCACCTTGAATTCTGTTGGTCATCGCCTCAGCGGTGTAGGTTGGGCGGACCTGGGTCAGCAGAACAGGAGCACTGACCGCGCCACCTGGCCGGTACACGCCGCCGCCGGCGCCGCCCCCTGTTCCAGATCCGACGCCGGGGCCCGTGCCGGACCCGATGCCGGTGCCCTCACCCTCGCCGAACCCGCCGCCACTGCCTGGTCCCCGCGCCTCGGAGGTGAGCGGTGGACCGGCATCGGGTAGGCCCGAGAGAAACAACGTCCCGGAGGCGAGCGGCTTCGCGTCGAGGAGGAGATGTTGTTCGTTCGGCGGGGGAGCGGTCGAATCAGATTGAGCCAGACGCACAACTGGCGTCGTCAGAGCATCCTGTCCCCGTGCCTGGGCACGCGGGAGGGGTCCGACGCGCCGGTTTCCGCCACCTCCGCCCCCGCCACCGCGCGGGAGGTTCGGCGGCGCCACGAACACCATCCTCGGTGCGTGGATACCGGTGTTCGGCGTAGTGGCCGCGCTCTCACCTCTCCTCATGGCATTCGGCGTCGGCAGTGAGAGGAGCAGTACGCCGATGACGGCATGAACAAGGGCCGCCATCGGCAGGCGACTCTGCAGTGAAAGTGACGTGCGCGGAAGCCGAGGCGACGGCCGCTCGAGCTCGAGTAACACGCGGTCGCGGGTCGCCGCGCCATCGCGCCTCATGTGACGAGCTGACGCAAGCGCGGTGCCACGCGGGTCTTCATCAGGTCGTGAGTGTCGTGCAGCGCGTTATCGAGCGGGCGTGCGGCTTCGGCGCGCTCCGGCCAACATGAATGCCTGCATTCACAATCAGGGCTTCATCGCGCCGCGTGATCATCCAGCGACGGCCCTTCGAGTGTACCCAGACTCGACCGGGCGATGCGCATCCGCGCGACGTAGCGATGGCATTGCACGCAACTCATCGTGAGCGACACGTAGACGAGCGGGGCTGTTTCCAGATCGCGCCGTTTGGCGGCTTCGAGCAGATCCTCGCTTGCGCGCAGAAAAGATTCCGTGTGCCGTACGTACTCCGGAGTTGTCAACACCCTCCATGATGGATCCTGGGTTGCACGCCGTAATTCTTCGCTGTGCCGCTCGAGCGCGGTCCAATTGCTCGTGACAACGTCCCCGAGAATCTGCTGAGCAATCTCGAGTTTGGCGCGCATCACGCGATTGAGTCCGACAGTCTGCGCCGGCGCGGCCGTGACCCCGACGCTCGCGATCAAACAGACGCCAATCAGTCGCCAACCGATGGTCCTCATACTCGCCTCCTCTCAAGGGGCTTCTGCGTCAGCAGCGCGTCCTCGTCTCATGAGAGACACCACGTCCCGTGCCACGCCGCAGATGGCGCCACGAGCGCGAATTGGCGGTAGATCGCGGCCCTCTGGAATGTTGCGACGCCGTGGCCTGCGAGAATCTTGGGGCCGAAGCGGAAAATTCCCGGCGGGGATCCCAGGTTTCAAGGTTGCATGTGGTCACCCGCCACCCCTTCGGGCTTCGACGGCAAGGGGGCTCGAGCGCTCTCGCGGCGGGACGCACATGGTCGAGTAGACTGGTCCCGGACCAGACATATGTTGAATGACGACGCAGTACGAACGAAGTTGCAGGAACGGCTTGCTCAACTCCTGCGACGGGTTGGGAAGATAGAAGGGGACCTCCGGTCGCTGCCTGACCGCGACTCGGCGGAACGCGCCAGTGAGAGGGAGAACGACGAGGTATTGGAGGGACTCGACGAGATGAGCCTCGCGGAAGTCCATCAGATCCGTCAAGCGCTGAAGCGAATCGATGACGGGAGCTACGGCGTCTGCTCCACTTGTGGTCAGCCAATCAGCGCAGCGCGCCTCGAGGCGGCCCCCAGCGCTGACACCTGTGTTGTTTGCGCCCGGGTAGGGTAGAGGCACGGCCCGGAGCGGCTCTCGATCGTCTCAGGTGAAA
This sequence comes from Acidobacteriota bacterium, assembly GCA_013140775.1. Lineage (GTDB taxonomy): Bacteria > Acidobacteriota > Vicinamibacteria > Vicinamibacterales > UBA2999 > JABFSA01. The sequence goes on from JABFSA010000017.1 coordinate 2,574, forward strand.
GTCGACTTGGCCTCGTCCCGCTGCCGATCCAAAACCGTCTGCAACCGACGGCGCGCGGTGTCGAACGCTTCGTGAATGGCCACGAGCGCGTACTTTCGCACGGCCTCTACGTCGTCGTCCTTGCCGTGTCCGTCCTCCTCGATGTCCTTGAGGGCGCTGTGGAGCGTGGGCTCGTGGTTCACCACGAGGTCCTCGCCGGGTAGCGACAGCTCGATGTGCACGCGTACGTGCCGGCCGCGCGACCGATGTCGATGCGGAATCTCCACAAGGACGCGGCAACCGACGAGGTTGGGATAAAGGGTCTCGAGCCAGGCCGCTCGGGTGCGAGCCTCCGCTTCGAGTGCCCCGCTCGGTTGCATGTGACGGAACGTGATTTGAACTGGTCTGGCCATGGTGTGTCTCCGTCCGCTAGTAGCCCTCTGGAGTGGGTGCCGCTCGTTCTGACTTCGGATCGACCACCTCGGTCATCGTGGCTTCAGTGAGCAGCAGCACGCCCGCCACCGACACGGCATTCTCGAGCGCCAGCCGCACCACTTTGGTCGGGTCGATGATGCCGGCGTCCACGAGATCCACATATCGACCCGTGGCTGCGTCGAAGCCGAAGTTGCCGGTGCCTGCGCGCATTTTTTCCACGACGACGCCGCCGTCGGCGCCGGAGTTCTCCGCAATCTGTCGGCTCGGCGTCTCGAGGGCGCGGCGCAGGATCAGCACTCCGGAGCGCTCGTCACCCTCGACGCGCGCAGCCTCGCCCTCAACTGCGGGAATCGTGCGCAGGAGCGCCAGACCGGCGCCCGGAACGATGCCCTCGGCGATTGCCGCGCGCGTCGCGTGGATGGCGTCGTCGAAGCCGTCGCGGCGGCTCTTCATCTCGGCCTCGGAGGGTGCCCCCACGCGAATGACGGCCACACCTCCAGAGAGCTTGGCCAGGCGTTCCTCGAGCTTTTCGCGATCGTAGTCGGACGTGGTGGCCGCAATCTGTGTCCGCAATTCCTGGCAACGTCCGTCGATGACGGCTCTCTCGCCCTTGCCTCCGACGATCGTGGTGTGCTCGCGATCGACGACGACCCGTGACGCGCGACCGAGGTGATCGAGATTGACGTTCTCGAGACGGATGCCGAGCTCCTGTGCGATGAGCTTTCCGCCGGTGACGATCGCGATGTCCTGCAGCATGGCCTTACGACGGTCGCCGAAGCCGGGGGCCTTCACCGCGACGTTGGCGAACGTGCCGCGCAGGCGATTGACGACCAGTGTGGCAAGCGCTTCACCTTCGACATCCTCGGCAATGACGAGTAACGGCGATCCGCCCTTGGCAATTTGTTCAAGGAGGGGCAGGAAGTCCTTGAGGTTCGCGATCTTGCCTTCATAGATGAGGATGAAAGGGTCCTCGAGCACAGCCTCCTGCTTCTCCGGGTCGGTCACGAAGTAGGCAGAGAGGTAGCCGTGATCGAACTGCAGCCCGTCCACGACATCGAGCGTCGTTTCAGTCCCCTTTGCCTCTTCGACCGTCACCGCGCCTTCGGCGCCGACACGCTCGATCGCGCGCGCGACGAGGTCGCCGACGGCCGGATCGTTGTGCGCCGAGATGGTGGCGACCTGCTGCTTCTCCCGCTCGCTCTGCACGGGCCGCGATTGCGAACGGAGGGACTCGATGGCTATGCGTGTGCCGCGGTCGAGTCCGCGTTTGAGATCGATGGCGCTCGCTCCGGCCGCGATGTTGCGCATGCCCTCCGCAAGGATGGCGTGCGCCAGGAGCGTGGAGGTTGTGGTGCCATCTCCGACTGAGTCGCCCGTGCGCTCAGCGGCGCCACGGAGCATCTGGGCGCCGAGGTCCTCCTCGGGATCCTTCAGCGAGAATTCCTTCGCGATGGTGACGCCGTCGTTGCAGACGATTGGCTTGCCCCACTTCTTCTCGATGAGCACCGATCGTGACTTGGGGCCGAGGGTCACCCGGACGGCGTCGGCAATGGCCGTGGCCCCGCGAAGTACCTTCTCGCGGGCTTCAGATCGAAAGAGCACGTGTTTGTATGGCATTCAGGTCCTCAGAATCCTGGCGTCAGGCTGAACCCCCATACCAGTTCACGGCCGGGCCGTTGAAATGGATGGGCGATATCGATCTGCGCAATGGCGAAGTTGAAAAGATTGATCCGGAACGTCATACCGGGCCGCGTCGCGAAGCCACATTGCGGTGTGGGGATCGACTGGTCCAATGGACAGGTATTCAGCCATTCCTTCCACGAACCACAGGGGCAGCCGGTCCAGTGAGGAGCCGCCGGCATTGTCCTCGCCCGGCGCGTTTCGCCGGCGTGCGAGGTCGTATTGAAAGGCATGCACGAGCTCGTGACCGAGCACGTGGTCGGTCTCGGCCAGAGCACCGGTCAACGGAAGCACGACTCGCTGCTTCAGACCCTCCGTGACACCGCCCGTACCCTCGCCGATCTCGCCCGTGACGACATTGGTTTGCTGGAAGTCTGGCTGGGACGCGTACGGCACGATTGGCTGGCGGCGCGAAAGCGAATGTCGCAGGATGGTGGACAGGCGCTCGTACCAGCGCTCGGCCATGCGTGCCACATCAGCCGCTCCATCCCGCTCCTTGTAATGGACCTTGTTGCGCCCGAAAGACTGCCCGTCCGCGCTGGACGCGATCGCAAGCGTTGCGACGAGCGTGCCTAGACATCTGGCCCTCAGCGCCGAGTGTTGTTGCATGGAACTCTCCTCGCACGCGCCGGTCAGGTCCGGCGGGGTTCGCCGCCCGACTGGACGATCTCACTTGGATCTGCTCGTCAACGGTGCGCGTCGAAGTACTTCGAGACCTTGGCGATGATCTGCGGGTCCGTGAGCTTGTCGGTCGTCTCCACTACGACGGCTGGTCTTGGTCTCGTCGTCTGGTGTTCCAGCCGATCCGCCAGTTGTTGCTTCGCCTCACCGGGCCCGAACACCAGCAGAACCTCGGGGTGTCCAAGCGCCGCGAGGACCGCATCGAAGTAACCATCGAGCGCGTTGCGGTTCCGTTCTTCGTATTGCCGTTCGCTCCCGCCCCGCGTCGAACTGTGACCACCCGGGTTTCCGCCGCCCCCGCTGAACCGAGTGTGACCTGGGACGTCCGACTGCACGACCGTCGCGGTGTCTTGCCCGGCGGCGACGATCACCGCCTTCTTGTGATCGATCCAGACGCCCATGTGAGTGTTCATAACGTTCCTCTTGTCGGTTGTCATTCGTGTACGAGTGCACGACGCAAGCGGAATGCCAGGAGACGATGTCACGCACCGGCTTTCTCCAGCCACCCCCGCATTTCTTCCCGCGATGCAAGCCCTGGATGCTGCGTGACCACGGCGCCGTTCTTGAGGACCACGAAGTTGGGGATGGATCGCACGCCAAAGCGCGCGCCCAGCGCTGGCTCGGCCTCGGTGTCCACCTTGAGTACGAGTGCGCGCCCCGCCATCTCGCGTGCGAGATCCCGCACAACGGGAGCGGCCATCCGGCACGGGCCGCACCAGGACGCCCAGAAATCTACGAGCACGGGCACGCGCGATCCGCTCACGATGTCGGCAAACGCGGACTCGTCTACGTCCAGGGGCTCGGCTATCGCAGGCAACGTCGTTTTGCAGGCCCCACATCGAACAATGTTCGACAGATTCCGGGCGTGCACGCGGTTCCTGGTTCCGCACGAGGGGCAGCTGCGAATCACGTGAAATGGCAGGTTGCACAACCGACGCCACGTTGCCTGAGCCAGGAGGGGTACCCGTCTTGATACCGTGGCGTAGGCGACGGTGGGTGCAAAGTCACGCGCCCGCGAATTATTGCCCATCGCAAATCCGCTCTGGCAGAGGACGTGTTGGCATCACCAGCACGAGGAGCCCCGCGATCCAATGAAGCTCGTCGGGGCGGCGAGCAGGGCACGTCGCTTGCTGTCGGCGCTGACATGACTTCTGTCAATAGACGCGGGCGTACGCCCCCGAGGTCACTCCATGCCCGGCCGTTCGCCACTGGTCTTCAGAGAGCTGAGCGAGCATGGGTCCGGGCCGTTCGAACCGAACGCCGGCGATGGCACGACAGCGTGTATCGCGGCCATGTGTGGTTTGATGACGAGGTTCGGCGCAGACACAAGCAGCTGAAGCAGAGTGTTCCGGAGTTTCTGCATGATGGGAGCCTGCGGAACCTGCTGACGACGCCGATCATCTATTCGCTTGGGATACCGTTTCTTCTGCTCGACCTGTGGGTCAGTCTGTATCAGGCGATCTGCTTTCCGATCTATGGCATTGCCCACGTGCCTCGCCGGTCGTACTTCGCGATCGACCGCCACAAGCTCGCCTACCTGAATACGATCGAGAGGGCCCACTGCCTGTATTGCAGCTACGCCACCGGCGTGCTTGGTTACGTACGGGAGGTGAGTGCGCGCACGGAGCACTACTGGTGCCCGATCAAGCACAGTCGCTCCATTCCCGCGCCTCACGGTCACTATCAACTCTTTCTGGACTACGGCGACGCCGAGGGATACCGGCGTGACCTCTCGCGCCTGCGCAAGACACTCCGCCCCGGCCACAGGAGCGTGCCACGAGCAAGGCGCCGGGCCTGATGTCAGCGCGTGAGCGGGAAGCGCACGCGAACTATTTCCAGCGATCCGAAATATTTCCCGCTGGCCGTCACGTCGGCACCGACCCCGTGAGACCAGGCGACATCCTCTGCAGGCGAATTCAGGTCCCGCGACGGCACACGGTCTCAAGCGACGCGCAGGATCGGTGGATGGCACTGTTCTCGCAGTCCTTGTAACCGCGCCATCGGAAGCGTCCGGCGCGCTGAGGTATCTGCTATGCGAGGGCTGACGAAATTAACACTGGCCGCGATCGTGTCCATGGCGATCACGGGTTGCGCCACGATGAACGTGAGTTCGCACGTCGAACCCGGTCTCGACATCTCGAAGTATCACACCTACGACTGGGGTCCTGCGGATGCGCTGCCGACGGGAGATCCGCGACTGGACAAGGATCCGTTCTTCCAGGATCACGTACAGGGCGCCGTCGAGAAGTCGATGGCCGGCAGAGGTCTTGAATGGGCGACCACAGGATCGCCAGACCTTCGGATTCACTACCACGCGAACATCAGCGAACGAATCGAAATCGATCAACTCGATCGGGATCGCGGCTATTGCTCTGGAGAGGGCTGCACACCCGCCGTCATGACCTACGAGGCTGGCACGCTGGTGATCGATGTCATCGATGCGCGCACGAACAAACTCGTGTGGCGCGGCTGGGCACAGCACGCCGTGAAGGGCATGCTCGAGAACCAGGACACGATGACGCGGCAAATCGACGAGGCTGTCGCGCGCATGTTCGCAAGATTTCCCCGGCCGCTCTGATTGAGGTGCGATCATGACTCTGACACGACTGACCCTGGCGACTCTGACCCTGAGCACTCTCACGATCACCGCGTGCGCGACGATGCAGGTGAACTCGTATGTGGAGCGCGGGGCCGACGTGACGCGCTATCGGACGTATGAATGGGCAGCACCCGATACCCAGGCCACCGGTGATCCGCGCCTCGACAACAACGAGTTCTTCCGCGGCCGCATTCAGTCTCAGGTGGACCGGCGGTTGAGCGGCCTGGGATTCGAGCTGACCGCGGCGGCACCGGATCTCGTGGTGCACTACCACGCCAGCGTTGCGCAGGAAGTCAACGCGAACGCTGTTGATCAGCTGGACACATCCTGCGAGGACTGCGAGGCCTTCGTGTACGACGCGGGTACCATCGTGGTGGATCTGGTGGACGCGCGCACGCGCCGGCTTGTCTGGAGAGGGTGGGCCGAGGGAAGTCTCGACGGTGCCATCGACAGTCAGGCAGCGATGGAGCGCCAGATCGACGAGGCGATCACGAAGATCATGGAACGACTCCCTCGCCGACTCTAGGTGCGAAGAGGAGAGCAGTGTGTGGCCCTGCCTCGCGACTGCCAGGCGCTCCGTGGAGGCGAATTGGCCGTATCCTTGGGCATTGGTTACGGCACCCTGACAGTCTTGCCGGGCGTGAGCCAGGTTTCCACACATGCAAAAAGCTACGATTCTCGTTGTTGATGATGAAGCCCTGATCCGGTGGTCGTTGACCGAACGGCTGAACGCCGAGGGCTATCAAGTCCTCGAAGCGGAGACCGGGAAGTCTGCTCTCGAGCAGCTCGCCGAAGGCGTTGACCTGGTGCTTCTCGACTACCGCCTGCCCGACACCGACGGCGTGAGCGTGCTCCGCAAGATCAAAGAGTTTGATCAGGATGTCCTGGTCATTCTTCTCACCGCGTACGCGAGCGTCGATACGGCGGTCGAAGCGATGAAGCTGGGCGCGTTTCATTTCGCGAACAAGCCGTTCAATCTCGATGAGGTCATGGCAACCGTTGAACGGGCGCTCGAAACGACACGGCTTCGTCGAGAAGTGCGCCAGTACCGTACGAGTGCCGCGCGACCCTACAGTCTGCAGCGCCTGGTCGGTGCGTCGTCTACCATCATCGCCTTGCGGTCGCTGATCGCGCGGGTGGCCGCAAGTCCGGCCTCCACGGTCCTGCTGACCGGAGAGAGCGGTACGGGAAAAGACCTCGTGGCCAAGATCATTCACTACGCGAGCGATCGGTCATCCAAGCCGTTCATGAACATCACGTGCTCGGCGCTTCCGGAACAGTTGCTGGAGAGCGAGCTGTTCGGTCACGAGCGGGGTGCGTTCACCGACGCGCGTATGCAGAAGAAGGGTCTTCTCGAGATGGCCGACGGGGGAACCGTCTTTCTCGACGAGATCGGCGAGATGACGCCTGGGCTACAAGCGAAGGTGCTGCGGTTCCTCGAGGAAAAGAGCTTCAAGCGTGTAGGTGGGTCTCACGACATTCGTGTGGATGTGAGAGTCGTTGCGGCGACCAACCGGAACCTGGAAGAAGAAGTGTCCAAGCACCGGTTTCGCTCCGACTTGTTCTTCCGCCTCAACGTGCTGCCGATTGAGATGCCGCCGCTTCGGGCTCGCACAGACGACGTCCCACTGCTGGTCGAGTACTTTATCGACTCCTTCAACACGGAATTCAGGAAGCGTATCCAGGGCGCGACGCCGTCAGCCTACGCGCTGTTGCAGAGTTATGGCTGGCCTGGGAATATCCGGGAACTGCGCAACGTCATCGAGCGCGCGATGTTGCTGTCGGACAGTGAGCGCCTCGACGCTCGGGACTTCACGGTGACGACCAGCGCGGTCAGCACAGGCGATGAGTTCGAGTTGCCGGCGACTGGCGTCGATCTCGAGAAGCTCGAACGAAGCCTGGTCGTCCAGGCGCTCAAACGCAGCGGCGGGAATCAAACGAAGGCAGGCGCCTTCCTGGGTTTGAACCGCGATCAGATCCGCTATCGGATCGAGAAGTTCGGTTTGAACGCGACGACCGCGACCTGACGCGACCGCTCCCGACTCACACTCAGCCTTGCATCGCGGCGGGCTCCCGTCGAACGTTCTCGTGCTTCCCGACGCCGGCTGGGTGAATCACCACCTTCATCACACCGTCTGCCTGCCGGCTGAAGAGGTCGAACGCCTCCGGCAGTTGCTCGAGCGTGAAGTGGTGGGTCAGCAGAGGGGTCAGATCAACGCGGTCATTCTGGACCATCGTGAGGAGTCGGCGCATACGTTCCTTGCCGCCAGGACACAGCGTGGTGACGATCCGCTGATCACCAAGGCCTGCATAGACAGCGTCGTACGGCGCCACGAGCTTGCCCGAATAGACGCCCAGGCTCGACAGTGTGCCGCCGGGCCGCACCGACCGCAGGGCAGCCTCAAAGGTCTCCTGCCGTCCCAGCGCCTCAATCGCCACGTCCGCGCCACGCCCTTCGGTCAGTCGCTTGATGCTATCGACGACGTCCCCGGCGCCGGGATCGATCGCAATTGATGCGCCGAATCTGAGCGCCATCTCCCGTCGTTCTTTGACGGGATCGACCGCGACGATCAGCCCAGCGCCACGGAGCCTGGCGCCTACCGTGGCACACAGCCCGATTGGGCCTTGCGCGAAGATCGCCACGCTATCACCCACGCGGACATTGCCGCTTTCCGCACCGGAGATGCCGGTCGATGCGATATCCGGAAGCATGAGGACCTGCTCGTCGGAGAGCTCGTCTGGCACTAACGCCAGGTTTGCTCGAGCGTCTGGAACCAGCAGGTATTCGGCCCAGGCCCCGTTGATCGTGTTGCCGAATCTCCATCCACCAAGTGCACCGTGACACTGTGAATGCACTCCGTTCAGGCAGTAGAAGCACTGCCCGCACGGAGTGATGGCCCCCACGATCACACGTTGCCCGACGGCGTACTCGGCTTCGAGGCCTTCACCGAGTTCCTCGATCACGCCAACGGGCTCGTGGCCCAGGATGAGGCCCTTGCGAACCGGGTACTCCCCCCTGACGATATGAACATCTGTCCCGCAGATGGTGGTGGCGGTGATTCGGATGACGGCTTCTCCAGCCTTCGGCCGCGGTTTGGCCACATCCTCGACACGAATGTCGTTCATGCCATGGAAGACCACCGCTCTCATTGTGTTCATGACGGCCTCTTTGCTCCGCTCGTCCCGTTGACCACCTGATGGTCGCGGGGTTGATGAACGAAGCGCAATCACGATGCCAACACGGAATTCCAGGAATTGCGCAATGAGGAACAGAGGACGCACTGGCGAGCTCGGGGACGAATTCACGGCTGTGTGAAAGTTTCCCCGCGCGCACCTGGCGCGTCTCGCGCAGACGGCCGAGTATGGCGTGGCGCGACGGATGCATAGAGTCCACCCATGAGTATCAGTCCGGCGAGCCGGGCGATGGCCGACTCGCTGCGAAGTCTCGACGAAATCCGATACGCGCTGGATCAAGCCGCCATCGTTGCAGCGACCGATCATAGGGGCGTCATCACCTACGCCAACGACAAGTTCTGCGAGATATCCGGATATTCCCGTGAAGAACTCCTCGGTCAGGACCATCGCATCGTCAACTCCGGTTACCACGGCAAGGAGTTCATGCGGGAGCTGTGGCACACCATTGCACGAGGCCAGGTGTGGCGAGGTGAAGTGCGGAATCGTGCGAAGGACGGATCCTTCTATTGGGTGGACACCACCATCGTGCCCTTCCTGGATGGTCACGGCAGGCCCCGGCAATACCTTGCGATTCGATACGACATCACGGGGCGAAAGATTGCTGAGGAGCAGCTCAGGGAACAGGCGGCCCTGGCGCAGCTGGGGCAGATCGCGGCAGTGGTCGCCCACGAGGTGCGGAACCCTCTCGCCGGTCTGCGGGCGTCGCTGCAGGTGATTGACACGCGCTGCGCGCCGCGCGATCGAGGCGCGATCATGGCGATGATCCAGAGGATAGACGCCTTGAATGACAAGATCGAAGATCTGCTCCTGTACGCGCGGCCAAAGGCTCCACGTGTGCAGCCGGTGGACGTCAAGGCACTGATGCGCGACGTGGCGGCAAGCGCCCAGGTCAATGCCGGGCGTTCAGGGCTCCCCATTCCGATTACCGGAGACGATCTCAAGGCAAGTGCCGATCCGGACATGCTTCGGTCCGCGCTGCTGAACATCACACTGAACGCGTGTCAGGCTGCTGGCAGGGGCGACATCGATGTACAGCTTGCGGCGGAGAATGGTCGTTGCCATATCGCCGTGCGCGATCGCGGCCCTGGGATATCTCCAGCGGCAAGGGAACACATCTTCGAGCCATTCTTCACCACGAGAACGAATGGCACGGGTCTGGGTCTTGCGATTGTGAAGCGGATGATGGAACTTCAGGACGGGACCGTGACGCTTACGGATCGCCCGGACGGGGGAACGATCGCCGAGGTCACAATCCCTGGCGCCTCAATTTAGGTTCCCGTTCCCCGGATCAGTGGACGGCTTCGCTGGCCAGTGTTGCGGCAACTGCCGTTCCGCGGTGCGCGCGTGTATCCGGTTTCGGCGGCAGCGCAAGCACCAGCGTCGATGTCAGGCACAGGATCCGATACGTGACCGATCCCATGCGTGGGCCCAACCAGGGCATGCCGTGCAGACCCATCACGACCAGGCCTG
>JABFSA010000136.1 GCA_013140775.1 Acidobacteriota bacterium
GGTTTGGGGGGCCGGAGTTTGAGCCGCCGCGGGAGAACCCGCGGCGGAGACGAAAACCAGGGACACGCCCAGTGCAACGAACCAGCGCACGACGTGCGTGAACCCCGGCGACGCGACTAGCGAATCTGTACGTTGCGGAACTTCACCGTTCCGATACCCGCCTGAAGCGCGATGGGACCTCTGGCGTGCTTGGTGTCCATTACGTCCACTGTTTGTGTGCCGTTCAGCCGCACGATGAGGCGCGAACCCTTCGCGGTGATTTCCAGAGTGTTCCACTTGTTGCCCGTGTTGATGACGCTTGTCGGCTTGGCGATGTCAACGATGCCGCCTGTCCGATACGTCTGATCGGGCCGCATGTCGTAGATGTTGACCTCGTAGGCATTCATTGCGGTCACCTCTTTGGGGTTCCCGCAACGAATGAAGATACCGCTGTTGGCGTCCGGGGTGACCCAGACGTCAGCGCGCAGCTCGAAGTCGCCGTAGGAGTCCTTCGAGACGAGAAAGCCTCCCATCCCGTTGTCAGACTGGACCGCGCCATCGACCACACGCCAGTTGGCCATGCCGATCGGATTCCAGCCGTCCATGTTCGTGCCGGCGAGCAGGGTTTTCCAGCCGCCACCAGCCTGCGCCAGCACGGTGGTGGGCTGGGCCAGGCTGGTCAGCCCGAAGAGCGCGAGCGCGAGAGCGATTGCGGAAACCTGTTTCATGTGTGTACCTCGACGCTACTGCCAGACCGCCTTGACGGGCTTGGCCATCAGATAGTCAGGGTTGGCGCCCGGCTTCGGACGGAACTTCTGCACGCGACCGTTGTCCACTTCGGCGACGTACAGGTTGCCTTCCTGATCGACGTGCATGCCGTGCACGCCCCAGAGCGCGCCCGGGAACGAACCAAGGGTGCCCCATGCGTAGAGCAGGTGACCGTCCTGGTCGTACTTGAGGAGCTTGTGCGTGCTGCGATCGAATGTCCAGACGTTGCGGTCCTCACCGATATAGAGCAGGTGCAGACTCGACGGGTCAGCGTCGATACGCCACGCCTTGATGAACGTCCCTTCCTCGTCGAAGACCTGGATGCGATGGTTGTTCCGGTCGTTGACGAAGACCTGCCGGCTGACGGGATCCACGGCCACACCATGGACGTTGTTCATATAGCCGGGGCGATCCTCATTGGGCGGGTTGCCCTTGATCCCCCAGTCCTTCACGAACTTCCCATCCTTGTCGAACTTGGCCACGCGCGTGCCCGTGTAGCCGTCAGACACGAAGAAGGTGCCGTCAGGCAGCCAGTCCATGAACGTCGGACGGTTGAAGTGAGTGGCGTCGGCTCCCTCCTGCTCCGGCGTGCCGATGGTCTGCACGAGCTGTTTGCCGTCGTTGGTGAACTTGTAGATCGTCTGCATGTTGTCGTCCACGACCCACACATGCTTCTCAGGATCGTACGGGCTGATGTACACCGAGTGCGGCCGCCGCATCAGCTTGTCCCACTGCGTCCAGCTCTCGATGATGTTGCCCTGCTCATCGGCGATGACGAGGCAGTTCTCCCACTTCGCGTCAACACCAAGCACCCGGTACGGCGGGCCCTTGATCCCAATCTGGTCGTCCTTGCCCTCCCACGCGGTCAGCCACTTGCGGGTGTCCTGATCGGTGCCGCCCACGCCTGGCAGTGAGGCGACCGTCGCATCGCGCCACAAACCCGCGACGGGGAAGCTGATGCTCGGGCCGAGCTGCGGAAGCAGCGTCGCCTTTGGCGGATCCATCTTGGGAAGCTCGCCGCGGAAGAGCATGAAGACGCGATTGGGTGACTCGGCGAAAACGCCTTCACCGGCGCCATACGTCCACTTCTCGTTGCCGGGCAGCGTACTGATGTCTTTGGGCCAGCCTTTGACCACTTCATAGGGCCCCGTGAGGTCCTGGCTCCCGATCGCGTCGGGAATTGCTGCAAACGCACTGCGCGCCGCGGGCGCTGGCTGTTCGGCCGGTTGTGGTCGAGCCGCCCACATGGCAACGCCAACGCCGAGGGCGAACGTCACGATGGGAATGAGAACCTTCTGCATGCCACTCTCCTGATCGCGTGAATGAGGCGACTTCTTATACCTCATTTCATGATGAGTCTCCACAGATCGGATTGATATACCCTAAACGGCGTGTTTCGCGTGCGAAGTGCGGTGTGTTCTCTGCTTGTTGCCGTGCTGGCGGTCTCCTGCGGCGGGTCGAATCCCACCCCGGCTGGTTCATCTGATACCGACTTCTACCGAGGTCAGACCGTCAGCATCATCGTCGGATCTGGTGCGGGCGGCGGGTTCGACACGACGGCCCGGCTCGTCGCGCGTCACATCGGCCGGCACATTCCAGGGTCCCCAACGGTCATCGTGGTCAATATGCCCGGCGGTGGCGGGCTGGTTGCGGCGAATCACGTGTTCAGCGCGGCTCTCAAGGACGGGACCGTCGTCGGTCTCTTTCACGAGGCGCAGATGATGAACCAGCTCACCGGTGGTGAGGGGGTCAACTTCGATCTTCGTCAGTTCAACTGGCTCGGCAGCTCGTACGACGATCCGAATGTCTGCATCGTGAGGTCCGACGCACCGGTGACGGCATTCAAGGATCTGATCGGGCGCGCGATGCCGATGGCCGTCGGCGGGACCGGCCCGGGGTCGAACACCTACGACGCACCACGTGTTCTGGCCGCGGCAACCGGGGCGAATCTCAAGGCCGTGGCCGGATACCCAACCACGAACGATGTGCGAGTGGGCGTCGAACGCGGCGAGATCCAGGGGATGTGCCTTGGCTGGGAGTCCGTGCAGTCGGCGTCCGGCGAGTGGTTGAAGGACGGATACGCCAGGGTGTTCATTCAGAACGGCCTCGAACGCCACCCGGACCTGAAGGACGTGCCGCTGGCACTCGAGTTTGCTCGAGACGATGACAGCAAGACATTGCTGCGGCTGGTCGATGCGCCTGGAGCGATGGCCAAACCGTTTGCCCTTCCACCGGGTGTCGATCCAGCCCGCGTGGCCATCATGCGGGCGGCGCTCACCGCCACCTACAACGATCCGATGTTCCTCGAAGAAGCGAAGATCATGAATCTCGAGTTCCAACCCAAGACCGCCGATCAGATTCAGCAGATTCTGAGCGACGTGCTGGCAACGCCGCCAGCGATCGCGGCGAAGTACCGGCAGATTATCCAACCGTGACGCTCCGACGAACGCTCAGCGTCGTCCCGAGCGGAGTCGAGGGATGACGCGTCCCGCCGATCTGCGCGACTGGATCGCGCGCGTTGAAGCCATGGGCGAACTGCAGCACGTCTCTGGCGCGCACTGGAATCTCGAAATCGGAACGATCTCGGAGATCAACTACCGGCGCAAGCCCTCCGCGGCGCTCCTGTTCGACAACATCGTGGGGTACCCCAGGGGGTATCGCGTCCTGACTGGCTCGATGAGCAATGCGCGCCGGATGGCGATGACGCTGGGGTTGGACGAGAACCTCGACACGACACAGCTCATCGAGGCTCTGCGTGGCAAGCCACGACAGTGGGAGGCGGCGGCACCGCAGTTCGAGCCCGAGTGGGTCGAGACCGGTCCGATTCTCGAAAACGTCGTGAATGGACCAGACGTCGATCTGACGAAGTTTCCGGCGCCGTTGTGGCACGAGCACGACGGTGGGCGCTACATCGGAACCGGCGTGGCGGTTGGGACGAGCGATCCCGATACAGGCCGCATCAATCTTGGCGCCTACCGGATGATGATCCAGGAGAACGGCCGTTCGGCCACGATCAACGCCGAGGCGGGGAAGCAGGGTCGCGCTCACTACGATCGTTGGTTTGCCAGGGCCGGTAGGGCTCCGGTGATCGCGTCCTTTGGTCACGATCCGTTGCTCCTGATGGTTGCAGGGACAGAGGTGCCCAACACCATCAGTGAGTACGCGTACGCCGGGGCCATGGTGGGCCGGAAGATTCCCGTGATCCGCGGCCAGGTGACGGGGCTGCCGATGCCGGCCGACGCCGAGATTGTTGTGGAGGGCTGGATTCGTCCCGATCGTGTGCTGCCCGAAGGGCCCTTCGGAGAGTGGACGGGCTACTACTCTGGGTCGCTCCGTCCCGTGCCCACGATGGAGATCGAACGTCTGTATTTCCGTAACGATCCGATTATTCTCGGTACCCCACCCGGCAAACCCCCGAACGACTACTCCTATATGCGGGCGCTTCTCAAGTCCGCGATGATTCAGGACGAGCTGCACAAGGTCGGGATTCGTGATGTTCGCGGTGTCTGGGCGCATGAGACCGGCGGGGGGCGCCTGCTCATCGTGGTGTCGATCAAGCAGCGCTACTGCGGACACTCACGTCAGGCTGGCTACATCGCGGCGCAGTGCCAGGCGGCCGCGTACATGAACCGCTTCGTGATCGTCGTGGATGACGACGTGGATCCGATGAACCTCGAGGAAGTGATGTGGGCCGTCTGCACGAGGTGCGAGCCGTCGGAAGACATCGAGATCATGCGGAAGTCGTGGGGCAGCAAGGTGGATCCGTTGCTGGCCGACCCGACGGTGCCGTACAACAGCCGGGCGCTCATCGACGCCTGTCGTCCCTTCGAGAAACTGGACACCTTTCCTCTCGTGGCGCAGTCTGCTCCAGCGAGGGTCCGCGAGGCCGTCGCCAAATGGAAGGAGCTCTTCGCGGATCCCCGGTTCCCGCTCCCTGAGACCGTGATTCCGTCTGGCGCGGTCCACGAGGATTAGCAACGGACTCATCCGGACCGGAGTGCACGTGAAGAACGCCGCGATCATCGAGGCCCTGTCCGGCCTCTCCACTGAGAACGCACTCGCGCTCGAACCCGTCCTGCGACGGATGGCCCACGACCTGAACGGCGCGATGACACCGCTGACGCTCGAGGCGAGCGCGCTCGATGAGTTGGCACAGCGCCTTGCCCGCACGGGTGGCGATGCGTTGCCAGCCGCCGTGAGTGCGACCGAGATTCGCGAAACGCTGGAGGAGGCGTCAGGACATCTGCGCTCGACCGCCGCCCGGGTATCCGGCTATCTCACAGACGCGCGTCGGGTGCTGGAACGGCGGGGTGACGTGACGTAGTGGAGGTTTTCTTCTCTGCGCTCGCGCAGGTGTTGGCCCCTCACACCTTCGGCATCATGCTCGTGGGCATCGCCATCGGCCTGGTGGTGGGCATTCTGCCGGGGCTCGGCGGCGCGGCCACCCTCGCCATGATGCTGCCGTTCGTGTACCCGATGGATCCGATATCCGCGTTTGCATTCCTCCTCGGCATGCACGCGGTGACCG
The DNA here is from genome assembly GCA_013140775.1 of Acidobacteriota bacterium. GTDB lineage: Bacteria > Acidobacteriota > Vicinamibacteria > Vicinamibacterales > UBA2999 > JABFSA01. Next base: position 5,276 of record JABFSA010000136.1, read on the forward strand.
CGACCACGGGAGACATCACCTCGGTGCTGTTTGGCATTCCGGGTGAAGCCACGTCAGCTGCAACGGTGCTCGACGGGTACCCCATGACCCGCCGGGGAGAAGCGGGGCGCGCGCTCGGCGCGGTGCTCTTTTCATCCTTCGTAGGAGCACTGGTCGGGGCGATTGTCCTCGCCGTGTCCGTCCCCATCATACGGCCGGTGGTCCTGTTGCTCGGGCCACCGGAGTTCCTGATGCTCACGGTTCTTGGCCTGAGCTTCATCGTGTCCCTGGCCGGACAGCAGCTCGTCAAAGGCGTGCTGATGGCGGCATTCGGGTTCGTCCTGGCGCTCGTCGGGCTCGACCCGCAGAGCAGTATTCCCCGCCTGACGTTCGGGCAGCTGTATCTCTGGGAAGGCATCAACGTTGTACCTGTCGTCGTGGGTCTTTTCGGCGGCGCCGAGATTCTGCAGTTGATGATGATGAAGCAGAGCATCGGGCAGCGCGGCGTGGATCGACGCATTGCCGGTGTGATGCAGGGGGTGCGCGACACGTTTCAACACTGGGGCTTGACGCTTCGGGCCAGCTTTATCGGCGTGGGCATCGGCATCATCCCCGGTATGGGTGGGGCGGTGTCCCAGTTCATCGCCTACGCCCATGCCCAGCACACATCGAAGCATCCCGAGACCTTTGGCAAGGGCAACGTCGAAGGCGTTCTGGCAACCGGAGCGGTGAACAATTCCCGCGAAGGTGGCAATCTCATTCCAACAGTCGCCTTCGGGATACCGGGCAGTATCTCGATGGCGATCATGCTCAGCGTGTTCCTGCTCAAAGGGCTCGTTCCGGGGCCGGCGATGCTGACCACACACCTCGACGTCACGTACTCGATGGTCTGGGTCATCGTGCTGTCGAACATCATCGCGGTGGCGATCGCGTTTCTGTTTCTCAACCAGCTCGTGAAGCTCACGTACGTGCAGGCGAGCGTGCTCGTGCCGTTCCTGCTGGTGCTGACCGCGCTTGGCGCTTACACGGCGCACAACAGCCTGGCCGATATCGTCCTGATGCTCGTCGCGACGGTCGTCGGCATCGGGGCCATCAAGTGGAACTGGCCGCGTGCACCGATGCTGCTGGCACTGGTCCTTGGCGATATCGCGGAACGATACCTGTTTCTCTCGTACTCGCTGTTCGGGTGGACCTGGATCGCCAGACCCCTGGTGATGGCTTTCGCCGCCATCACGATAGGGGGCCTTGTCTGGCCGTTGGTGCGCCGTCGCGGAAGACGCGAAAGCCCGGCCGAACAGCCAGCCGATCGCTGGATCGCGTTGGGATTCATGGCAGCGGGTGCGTACGTGCTGTTTCAGGCCCGAGCGTGGCCTTTCAGGACGGCTGTCTTTCCGCTGGTCACCGGGGCGATCCTGGTTCTGCTGTCGCTCGTGGCGCTGGCTCTGGCCGTGAGGCGCGGCCGGTCGCGCGGCGTTCAAACTTCCGGTGTCCGGGAGGACACGAGCGCCAGTCTGCAGAGCAGTCCAGGGGAGGAAATCCCTGACGCGTTTACCACGGCCTCGCGTGCAGAATGGCGATCCGCCACTGGCTGGATGGCGAGTTTCTTTCTGTTGTTCTGGTTGTGTGGAGCGCTGGTCACGGTGCCGCTCTTTGCCGTCCTGTACCTGACCGTGGTGTCGAAGCGGTCAGCGATGATGGCGGGGCTCTACGCCCTGACGTCCTGGGCGTTTATCTATGGGCTGTTCGTTGAACTGCTCCATATCCCGCTGCCACCGGGCGCATTGCTCACGAGCGTAGGAGTGTTCTGATGAAACATACGGTCGATCTGACCGTGAACGGAGAGGCCTGCAGCGAGACGGTGGAGGCGCGGACGCTCCTGGTGCACCTGCTGCGCGATCAGCTGGGGCTCACCGGTACGCACGTGGGCTGCGTCGTGGGCGAGTGCGGTGCGTGTTCGGTCCTCGTTGACGGAAAGCTTGTCAAGTCGTGCCTCATGCTCGCCGTGCAGGCGGATGGCCGTGACGTCACAACGATTGAAGGACTGTCTGGTGGGGCGGCGCTGCATCCGGTGCAGGAGGCGTTCGTCCAGCGATTCGCGCTCCAGTGCGGTTTCTGCACGCCGGGATTTGTGATGGCCGCGCATGCGCTGCTTTGCGCGAATCCCGATCCCACGGAAGCGGAGATTCGTCAGGTGCTGTCGAGCAACCTGTGCATGTGCACGGGCTACGTCCAGATTGTCGAGGCGGTGAAAGAGGCAGCAGCCAGGTTGCGGTCATGCACATAGGACGGAGCCTTCGCAGCAAGGAAGCCCCTCGACACGTCTCTGGCCGCGGCCGGTTCGTGGACGACCTCGTACTGCCGCGCATGCTGCACGCCTGCATCCTCCGGAGCCCGTATGCCCATGCGCGCATTCTCGGCGTGCAGGGTCAGGCAGCGGCCGCGCTCCCTGGTGTCAAAGGCGTTCTGACGCCAGACGAGGTACGGGAGCTGTCAAAACCTTTCAAGCCAGGACGCTACGCGTCTGGTTTGCGCGTGCCGATCCCGGAGTATTCGGGCGCGGTTGGCAAGGTCCGGTACGTCGGCGAGCCGGTGGCAATGGTGGCCGCGGATACACGGGCGAGGGCGGAAGACGCCATCGGGGCAATCGATGTGGACTATGAGGTGCTCCCGGCGTCATCGACCATTGCCGCAGCGTCGGAACCGACGGCCGCGTCCATCTACGAGGAGCTGGGAAGCAACGTCGCGTGGGAAGGGCATGTGTCGTACGGCGACGTTGACGGTGCGTTCAAACGCGCGCACTCGATCGTCCGCGAGCGACTGACCATCCATCGCTACAGTTCGACGCCGCTCGAACCATTCGCCTGTGTGGTCCATCGCACTCCAGAGCTTCTGACGATCTGGTGCAATTCACAGTCACCAGACGTCATCTACGAAGCGATCACCGAGGCGCTTGGCATCGATGCTGTCCGCGTCATTGTGCCTGACGTCGGGGGCGGGTTCGGCCAGAAGATTCACCTCATCAGGAAGTACGCCGTCATGACGGCGTTGATGGCCGTGAAGACCGGCCGTCCGGTGAAGTGGATCGAAGATCGCAGCGAGCACATGATGGCAGGCGGGCATTCCTGCGAGCAGGAATTCAACGTCGAGGCCGCGGTTGCGCGTGACGGCGAAGTGCTCGGGATCAAGATCCAGGACACCGACGATGTCGGCGGGTCCATCAGCACGTTGACGATCCATTTCACGAACAAGCTGAACAACCTGTTCAACACCTACAAGGTGCAACACCTCCGGCTGGAGGGGCGCTCCGTCCTCACCAACAAGTGCCCTGTGGTGCCGAATCGCGGTATCGGTAAGCCAGGGATGTGCTTCGTGTGGGAACGCATCATGGATCGGATCGCACAGGAGCTCTCGCTCGATCCGATCGCCGTGCGCCGCCGGAACCTGATCGAGGTGAGCGATTTTCCCTACACGACTCCCAACGGCAATATCTATGGGAGCGGCGACTACCACGCGCTGCTCGACAAGGTTCTGAAGAACGTTGACTACGGAGACGTGCGGCGGCGGCAGGCCGAGTCGCGCCAGAAGGGTGTGGTCGGTCCACTCATTGGCATTGGTGTCGTCATCGGCGTCGAACCAGGCGGACGGAATGCGGCACGGGACATGGCGATCTTTCCGCAGTCCAAGCAGATGCCAGGGGCGGGCGGCGTCGAAGGCGCCACCATTAAGCTCGAAAAGAACGGCTCGGTGGTGTTCACCCTTGGGTCGCCGAGCTGCGGGCAGTCGCACGAGACGACTGCGTGTCAGATCATCGCGGACGTGCTAGGTGCGGGCCCGGAGCGGATCGCCCTGGCATCGACGTTCGATTCGGCCCGGTCACCGTGGGGCGTGTCGGCCTCAAACAGCGGTAACAACTTCCACCTCTATGACGTCGGTGCAGTCCACGGCGCCGCGACGCGGCTCCGCGAGAAGGTGATCGTGCTGGCTGCACACCTGCTGCAGGCGGACAAGAGCGCGGTCCAGATCGAGAACGGAGTCGTTTCGGCCGGTGACCGCTCGATGTCGTTTGCCGAGCTTGGAAAGATTGCCTACGGCAATCAGGCGATGTTGCCGAAGGGATTCGAGGGTGGTCTGGAGGCGACGTATTACCACAGTCATCCTCATGCAGATCCGCTGATGCTGCCAGACATGCAGGGCAGGGTGCGCGCGCAGTACACCTTCTCATCGGCCGCCCATGCAGCGGTCGTGGAGGTTGATCGTGAGACGGGGCGAGTGCGGGTCGTGCGCTACGTCATCGTCAGCGACAACGGCACGCTGATCAATCCGTCGGTGGTGGACGGCCAGATCTATGGCTCCGCCGCGCACGGTATCTCGGTGGCGTTGGGTGAGGGTTTTGTATACGGCCAGGACGGCCAGTTGCAAACGCTGACGCTGCTGGACTACGGAAAGTCCACGACGCTTGAAACGCCGCACATCGAGATCGAGCACTTTCCGGTGCCGGATCCATTTACGACGCTCGGTCAGAAGGCCGCCGGCGAGGGCGCGGCAATCCCGTCGCCTGCCGCGATCGCCAGCGCCGTCGAGGACGCCCTGAGACCGTTCGGCGTCACCGTCCGCGACCTGCCCCTGACGCCCGAACGTGTCTGGCGGATGATGCACGGATCCGAACGGGTGCGCGCGTGATCGAGGTCACGCGCCAGAGGTTGACCTCGCTACGTTGCGGCGGGGAGGCGGAAGAAGACGCGCGCGGCGTTGTGCTCGAAGATCTTCGCCTTGTCGGCCGGCGACAGATCGATCGCCTCCATGGCTTTGAGGGCGACGTCGATGTATTTGAGGCCGCCCTGTGTGTCAAACGGCATGTCGGTGGCGAACATCACGCGGTCCACACCAAAGAAGTCGATGCCGCATCGCAGCGCTGGCACGGAACCAATGGTGATCGTGTCCGCGTAGAACTGCTTGAAGTACTCGAAGGGATGCTGCTGCAGGCCGACGGGCTCGTTCTTCGCGCGGGCGGCGTTGAGCAGTTTGTCGTAGCCCTCGCGAATCCGTTCGGCGGCGTACGGCGCAAAGCCACCCAGATGGTGGGTGACGATCTTGATGTCTGGATGCCGATCGAACACTCCGGAAAACACGATGCGAGCCATCGCCGCGACTGTGTCATAGAGCCATCCGACCACGCGCCAGGTATCGAAACGGCTGGCGGTCTCCGTCGGATAGTCGGGCCGATCACCGCCTCGGACCGGGTGCAGAAGAATCGGCACGTCGAGCTCGACGACCTTGTCGAAGAGGGGCCGGAAGCGCGGATCGTCGAGCGGGATGCCCTGGACGTCGGTATAGAACTGGACGCCTTTGAAGCCGAGCTGCTCGACTGCACGAGCGAGCTCCCGAATGGCGGCGTCCACGTCATTCATCGGGATGCAGGCCGCGGCGCCGAAGAACCGCTGCGGATGCCGGGACACGAGCTCGGCCATCTCGTCGTTGGCGATCTTCGAGAGATCCAGTGCGTCGGCCGGGCTTGCGAATGTCTCGACAGGTGGATTCGCCATCGTGAGGATTTGCGTGTAACCCTCGCCGGCCGTGTCCATCACGCGGAATCGCGCGTCGAGATCGAAGAGCGTGGGCATGACCCGCTCCTGATCCTGCAGTCGCATCTGCGGCGGAGCGATCTTGAGACGGGCGTCGCGGTACCTGGGCGTGACGATGTGATTGAAGACGTCGATTTTCATAGTGGAGAGTTCAAGTGTATCCCGCGGAATTCGAATATTTCTCGCCGCGCACCATAGACGAAGCCCTGGCGCTCTTGTCCACGTGGGGCGAGGACGCCAAGATCCTGTCCGGGGGGCAGAGCCTGGTGCCGATGATGAAGCTGCGGATCGCCAGCCCGCGGTGCCTCATCGACATCAATCGGATCGACTCGCTGTCAGGGCTGCGAGTGGACGAGGGCAGGCTCGTGATGGGCGCGCTGTGTCGTCATGCCGACGTCGCGGCGTCGGCGCTCGTCCGCGAGCATCTGCCTCTCATGCTGGACGCGGTCAGCCAGACTGCGGATGTGCAGGTGCGCAATCGAGGAACCGTCGCAGGAAGCCTCGCGCACGCCGACCCGGCTGGTGACTGGCCGGCGGCCCTTCTGGCGCTCGACACGCACCTTACCGTTGTGAGCCCGCGAGGCCAGCGCACTGTGGCTCTCGAGACGTTCCTCGTTGACGCCTACACGACCGACCTTGCCGTTGACGAGATCGTGACTGAGGTGGCGGTCTCGCTTCCGCGGCCACCGGCGGGTGGCGCATATGTGAAGTTCGAGAAGCGCGCGGGTGATTTTGCGGTGGCGAGCGTCGGTGTGCAGCTCACGTTGGAAGGGGATCGCTGCTCCGATGTGGCGATCAGTCTTGGTGCGCTTGGAGCCATCCCCAGCCGAGCATCCGCAGCCGAAGCGGAGCTTCGGGATCAACCCGTCACGGACGAACGGCTGGATCGGGCTGCTGATCTGGTTCGCGAGGCGGCGCAGCCGTTTGAAGACACCCGAGGGTCAGTCGAGTACAAGCGACACCTGGCCGGCGTCCTGTTCACGCGCGCGTTTGCGGTGGCCGCGGATCGCGCGCGCGGCAGCCGCGTGTCAACGCTGCATCTGTGAGCAGACCCGCTTTATCGCGTGGTCGTCGTGGACTGAACCGCTGTCTGATAGCTCAGCGTCAGCGACCACACACCATCGCGGTTGACCCACACGCGCGAGATCTGCAGGGGCGCGCCCTTCGCGGGCTGGTGCTGCGAGCGCATCACCACCGTCGAATCGAAATCGTAGAGGTTCGCCGAGAGCAGCTCTGTGGGCGACACACCACCGAAACTCGACTTGCGCAGACCCTCGAGCCGCTCCTCCTTCGTGAGGGCGCGATCGCTGTTGGAGCTGACCAGTTGAAACTCCTCGGCGATGTGGTTGCCCCAGTTCGCGACGTCTGCGTGGTGAGCCGAGGTTTCGAGCGCCTGGTATGCGGCGATGACGCCGCGTTCGTTGTCGCTCGCCGGTGTGTAAGGCACCGTCTGGCAGGGGTTGATGCACTCCTTGCCCGTCCCAGGAGTAGTGGTTGGCGGAGCAGGCAGCGACTGCACCTCGTGGTGCACGAACAGACGCCATCCGGCAGGACGTTCCACCCACACGCGCAGCATGTGCTGCTTCCCGTCGTGACGCTGCACCACGCCCACGCGCCATACCTACGGGCGCGTGACGGTCGCCTGGTTCCCACCTCCGATCGACGGCGCGGGGATGGCCTTCATCAGCTCGGCTCTACCTGTCGTCTGTCCCGCGGCGTTCGTCCACGTTACCTCGTCGTCCAGCAAGGCGA
>JABFSA010000096.1 GCA_013140775.1 Acidobacteriota bacterium
GACCCATCTCTCAGTTGCCAGGCTTCGCTTTGAGCGCTTCGAGGCCTGGCGCCGCCAGACCTTCGATGTGGTCGGCGTCCTGGTTGTTCTCCTCGCACATGTATTCCATCAGTTCCTGGTTCTGCATCAGCTGAGCGTTGAAGTTCAGCTTGAAGGTGCGGGAGTACGCGCCGGGATCGTCGATGGTGAACTCCATGTCGAGGTTGCCGAGATCTTTGCGTGTGATGCGTTCGATGACGTGCAGCTTGTCGCTGTGCAGGTGGCCGTAGTTGTCGAACCACGTCTTGTCGTTGAACCCCACGGTGTCGATCACCAGCGTGTCCTTCTCCCACCATCCAATCGAATGTCCGTGCCACGTCGCAACGAGCTCGTCGGCCGGGGGATGTTTCCGGCCGTCCATGAAGACCTGCCGGTAGCCGTGCATCGATTCGTTGATGATGAACAGATGTGTCGGGGTCTCGACGAAGCGAAACGGATACGGGTTGCCGCGCGGCACCGCGAGCGGCAGGCAGTTGGTCTGGGGATCTTCCTTCGCCTGCAGCGCCTGCATCCGCTTCAGTGTCGCGGGCAGCAGGGGCATCGTCTCTCCCTTTGCGAGGCCTTGCGCGATATTGCCGGTCCCTCCTCTGCGCAGCCACAGACCCGTCAGATCGGGACGTCCGTTGGCGTGCCTGGGGAGCGGGCCCTGAGGTGCCGTCGTGGTGATGTTGCCGCCGGCCCGGGTTGCCGGTGGAAGCGTGGTCGGGACGGAGATCTGCGCCTCGAGCGCGGCGACGACGAGTACGACGGCGGCAATTCCGAGCGTAAGAGAACCGATTCGCACGGCCAGTCTCCTTCCTGCGGCGTTACTTACCGAGGTCAGCCTGCGTGGACGCAAAGAGCGGGCGACCCGTCGCGTCGGTGATGGCGCCGGCAATCGCCATGCGCGGCGCGGTCCTGGCCAGATAGCCTCCGACCGTCACCTGATCGCCGATCTTGAGGGTGTTGGGTTTCCAACCGTTGCGGGCGAGGACGTTCGGACTGGCCATCTCAAAATTCCAGTTCGTGACCTGACCCTTCTCGTCCTTCACATCGATGTAGAAACGCGCGTGCGGATTCGTCCACTCGACCTTGGTGACGGCGCCCTTCATTTCGACGGGTTTGTTGATGTCGTACTGGGTGGCGAAGGAATGATGCGCCAGGAGAGGGGTGACCGACATGAGCAGCGCGACACTGGCCATGAGCAAGGCCTGTCCAGCTGCGAATTTCCGTTCTCGAAATCGACGTCCATCGCGGGTCATGATGTCCACCTTCCTTCTGGAGCCGGCTGTTTCCGTCGCCAGCCTCCCAGACGGGCACATATATACTGCGACGCTGCCGGCGATACAACAACCGTCGTTGGGGGTTTGACAGTTTCCTCCGGCGAACATACGCTCCGGCCGGTTTCACGCGTCTGATCTACTTGTTGATTTACTTGTGTCCCGATCCACGCAGTTTAGGAGGGTGTGCATGAACGCGCGACGGCACGCTATCGTCGGTTTGACCATCGCGGCCTGTCTGCTGGTTCTTCCCGCTCCGGGGTTGGCCCAGCAGTCCGGCATCGCTGGGGTAGTGCGAGACGCCTCGGGCGGAGCGCTCCCGGGCGTTACGGTGGAGGCATCCAGCCCCGCCCTGATCGAAGGCACCCGCACCGTTGTGACCGACGGTGGGGGCCTCTACACCTTCGTTGACCTTCGACCTGGCAACTACACCGTGGTGTTTACGCTACCCGGGTTCAGCACACTTAGACGGGAGGGCGTGGAGTTGGGGGCCGGGTTCACCGCAACCGTCAATGCGGATCTCGCGCTCGGCGGTGTCGAGGAAACGATCACGATCACCGGCGAAGCGCCGGTCGTGGACATCCGGAACGTTCGGTCGCAGGTGACGGTCGATCGCGACACCTTGACGGCAATCCCCACCACGGGACGCATGGGTCAGTACGCGACCCTGATTGCAGGGGCGACGCTCGAAACATCGACGCTGCACGACGTAGGTGGCGTCGCCGGTGAGCGCGGGCAGTTCGGCGTGCACGGCCAGCGGGCGGCCGACATTTCCTACGTGCAGGACGGCGTCAACACCAAAGTCCAGACCGGCGGCGTCTTCAGCTTGAACAATCAGACGTTCCAGGAAGTCAGCATCGAGACGAGCGGCATGTCGGCGGAAGCCCAGACCGGTGGTGTTCAGGTCAAGGTCGTGCCACGGGACGGCGGCAATATCCTCTCGGGCAATCTCAGTGGGGCGTTCTCGCACCCGAATCTGCAGGCCGAGAACATCACCGACGATCTGCGCGCCAGAAATCTGACCTCGGCCCCTGGCTTGAAGAAGCTGATCGACACGGGTGGCGGCCTTGGCGGTCCGATCAAACGCGACAAGCTGTGGTTCTTCTATGCCTACCGGCAGTCGAGTGTCGGGCAGTACCAACAGGGGAACTACTACAACAAGCTTCAGGGCACCGACATCAGTGCCGATCCCGTATGGGACGTCTTCGCTTACCAACCCGACCTGAGCCGGCCAGCGTACACGGACGATTGGTACAAGGATCACAGCTTGCGTCTGACGTGGCAGGCGACGACCAAGCTCAAAGTCGTCGCAGCGGCGACGGTCAACGACAACTGCAGCTGCTTCATGTTCCTGCTGGCGCCGCAGGGTGGCATTCTTGCGGCACCGGAAGCGACAGGGGAGCATCACTACAATCCGAACACGTTCCCCAGCGTCAGTTTTACGTATCCAGCCACGAGCCGCCTGTTGTTCGAAGGATCGGTTTCGATGCAGGCGTTTCACAACACGACGAAGCGTGAGCCGGGTGTGGCGCCGAATGTCATCCAGGTGACGGAGCTCGCCAACAACTACCGGTGGGGCTCGCGCGCCGTGTCGATCAACACGGCTGGTGGCAACTACACGACGCTCAAGCGCGAGTTCTACTTCCAGCGCTTCACCACGTCCTACATCACCGGCTCGCACAATCTGAAGTCGGGCTTCGAGCGCAGCAACTACCTCCTCGGGCGGCTGCCGAATCGGTACACCGATCTGAATCAGATCAACGGCGCGAGGGGATACACGGTCCGCAACATGGTGCCGCAGTCGATCACGTTGTGGGCGGTTCCGTTTGGTCTGTGGGAGGACGCGACCGACATCTCGGCCTTCGTCCAGGATCAATGGACGATGAGGAAGTTGACGTTGAACCTGGGGTTGCGGTTCAACAATTTCAACGGAACGATTCCCGAGCAGGATTTGCCGGCGGGCTTTTTCGTGCCCGCCCGGCATACCGATCTCGTCGAGGACTCGCCGAACTTCACCAACCTGAGTCCACGGATGGGTGCGGCCTACGATGTGTTTGGGACGGGCCGCACGGCGATCAAGGCGTCGTTGGGCAGGTTCACGCCGCGTAACGTCGGCCCGGTCGGGAATCCTCTCCTGACAACCGCACAGAGCGTGACGCGTACCTGGAACGATGCGAACCAGAACTTCATTCCTGACTGCGCGCTCGCCACGCCGACGGCCAACGGCGAGTGCGGACCGTTCTCCGACCTCACCTTCGGTCAGGTCAGGCCGCCGGCTGGTGGCGTGGCTCAGGATGCGTTGACCGGCTTCAACAAAGAGGGATACAACTGGCAGGCGTCGGTCGCGCTCCAGCATGAGCTGCGGCCGAACATGGCGCTCAACGTCGGCTACTACCGCACGTGGTACGGCAACTTCCAGGTGACGGACAACCTCGCCGTCACGCCCGCCGACTACGACCCCTTCTGCATCACGGCGCCAACCGACAGCCGGCTGCCCTCAGACATCAGCGGGAAGCGCATCTGCGGTCTGTACGACATCAAGCCGGAGAAGTTCGGCCAGGTCAACAATCTGACGACGCAGGCCTCGCACTATGGGAAGCGGACCGAGGTGTACAACGGCATCGATGTCGGCCTGAACACCAGGTTCGGTGAAGGGGGCGTGTTCCAGGGTGGCGTCAGCGTGGGCCGCACGGTGGAAGACGCCTGCGCCGTTGTGGATCAGCCTCAGGATGGCGAGACCGGTTTCGGCCTCACGATTGGAGGCACGACGCCTGGCTACTGCAGGGTGACCCGGCCGTGGGCTGCGGCGACGCAGTTCAAGTTCATGGTGGTGTACCCGCTGCCGTGGAATCTGCAGACGAGCGCGGTCTACCAGAACATTCCCGGCATGCCGATCAACTCGACGTACCTGGCGGTCAACGCCGAGATCAGCCCGTCGCTCGGCCGCAACCTGGTCGGCCGCACCAACGTGGTGGTCGATCTCGTTCCACCAAACACGGTCTTCGAGCCGCGACTCCAGCAGGTTGATCTTCGTTTGTCCCGGCGATTCGTGGTCGGCAAGGCCAGGTTCAACGCGAACCTCGACCTCTACAACGCGTTCAACGAGAACGCCGTTCTGAATCAGACCACCCGGTACGGCGCAGCCTGGGGGAACGTGGTGCAGGTGATGGGCGGGCGCATGCTCAAGCTGGGCGGCGAGTTCAACTTCTAGCGATCGTCAGCTTCTTCTGACGCGGGGGCTCATGGCCCCCGCGTTCTCACCTATTCTCCAAATCCTAGAGCGAACCCTCACGCGCTGCCTGCCAAGTCGTGGCGACCGTCGGGCGGAAGCCAAGGCTCCGGGCTAGCGAGCCGTCCAGTTGACCCCACCAGGGATTGTCGAGCGGCGAGGCCGACGGCTCCACAGCTGCGCCTACTAGTTGAGAGATCTCATAGATGGACATCGGTGCCTCATCGACGGTGTTGACGATCCGTCCGTCGAGCACGCCGTCCAAGCCGAGCGTCACACACACAGCGATATCGCGATGGTGAATCATGCTGAGTTTGCTGGCCGGGTGCCACTTGAACGCCCCGGCCAGTTTCGGAATCGACTCGAGGTGCCCGTCTTTATCGCCATAGACAAAACCGAAGCGTAGAATCGACCAATTCAGAGAACTACTGCGAAGCGCAGCCTCGGCAGCGACCTTACTCGCGGGGTAGTCCCTTTGGGGAGCGACAGCGTCTCCTTCTCGCGCAGGACGCGAGCTGTCCACGTTGTACACGAGCCCCGTGCTGGCCATGATGAAGCGAGCGTTCGGCGCATGATCTTTCGTGGCCGCGATCAGTTTGCGCGTACCTTCGCAGTTGACAGCCCAGATCTGCCCGGGATCGGGGGTGCGCAGCACGGCAGCCAAGTGGACAATCGCATCAACGCTCTGGACAGCGTTGGCCAGCGATGTCGGATCCAGGATGTCGCCGTCGATCGGTGTCACGCCCGGCGGCAGTGCCTTGCCGGGTCTCACAAGCGCGCGGCACGCTATCCCCGCCTCCACAAGACGGGGCAACAGGCGCGAGCCCACCAGTCCCGTGCCGCCGGTTACCAGAATGGTCATGGTCTCGCTCCTCGATTCAGGTGATGTGAAAAGGCGTTCGCGTCGGTTTACGAGGAGCGATTCGGGTTTGAGTAGGACGGAAATTGCGCCCGGCAGGACTCGGTCTGCGTGAGCCGAAGGAGAACGTGGCGAGAATGGTGCGCCCGGCAGGACTCGAACCTGCGGCCTGCGGCTTCGAAGGCCGACGCTCTATCCAGCTGAGCTACGGGCGCGCGGTCGCCATGATATCAATCGCCACCCCCGGGGCAAAGGCCAACCGATAGCCTAGGACTTCGCGTACTTCATCACGGAGCGGAGGTCCGCGCCTTTGGACTTTCGCAAACCCGCCCAGAGATCGCCCACGGACTCGAGACGCTTCGCGAAGTTCCGGATCGTAAAGTCCTGTGGCTTGACCCCTTCGTCGATCTCCTCCCACGTGACCGGAGTCGAGACGCCGGCAAAGTCGTTCGAGCGCGCGCTGTAGACGCTCGCGAGCGTCTTGCCCCGGCCGTTCTGCAGATAGTCCACGTAGATCCGGTTGCCCCGCGCCCTGGTCATGCGTTCAACCGTCGCGATCTTGGGATGCCTGGTAGACACGATGGTCGCCACGATCTGGCAGAACAACATGCCCGCTTCGTACGGCGTGTTCGGCGGCATGGGCACATAGATGTGCAGCCCTCCTGCGCCCGACAGCTTGGGAAACGCCTTGACCTTCAACGTCGCAAGCTCATCGCGGACCCAGCGGGCGACGTCGAGCACATGCTTGAACGGCAAGTCATCCGGGGGATCGAGATCGATGGCGGCGTGGTCGATGATGTCTGCTGACTGCACGCGCGACAGCCAGGGATCCTGCGAGATCGTCGCGAGCTGCGCGGTGTAGAGGAGCGTCAGCAGCGAGCCGCCCACAACTCGCGGCATCGACTCGTCCTCAACGGTCACCGTTTCAATCCGCACCCCGGGGGGATACACATCCGGCGCACGCTGCTGATAAAACGGCTTCGCATCGATCCCGTTCGGGTAACGCTTCATCACGAGGGGACGATCGGCGAGGACCGGCAGAAGATACGGCGCAACCCGCACGTAGTGGCGAAACAGATCGCCTTTCGTCAGCTTGACCTTCGGCCAGAACACCTTGCCAAGGTTGCTCACATCCAGGCGCTCACCAGACGACAACTGGAGAATGCCGCTCCCTTTTCCCTGCTCGATGGCATCGATCTGCGTGAGCAGCGCCTCGACGGCCGACTTGCTGAGCGTTGCACTGGACGTTGGAGTCATCGTCGAAGACCTGCTGGATGGCGATTGTCTGCGGACCACGGTGTCTGGTTCGCGTCGGACCTTCGCAACAGCGGCGTCGTCGCGAAGCCCGAGATATGTAGGGTGCCTGAGCTGACCGTCAGTGGTCCATTCCGTGAACTTCACTTCGGCCAGCAACTGCGGCTTGACCCAGTGTGGGCGCTCGTTGGTCAGAGGAATCGTCTCAAAGGGACACGTCGAGGTTGCGAGCGGAACCAGTCGTTTCCAGACGCGTTCGAGCTCGGCATCGGAAAAGCCGGAACCGCTGTGCCCGACGGGCTTCAGCGCGCCGCGTTCGTCGTACACGCCGAGGATCAGCGCGCCAAAGTACGGACGTGATCCGCGCGGCTCCGTCCAGCCACCGACGACGCACGTTTGATGGCGGACGAACTTGAGCTTGCGCCAGTCCGGCGAGCGACGTCCCGAGGCATAGGTGGAGTCGAGGCGCTTGGCGATGAGACCCTCCCATCCCTCGGCATCGGCACGTGCACGCAGGGCGACGCCGTCACCCACGCTCGTTTCGCTCAGCCGGATCCTCGAATCAGAAACCCCGGAGAACAGCTTCTCGAGCCGTCGCCGGCGTTCGCGCAAGGGCCGCTTGCGAAGGTCCTCGTCTCCGTCGCGCAGCAGATCGAAGGCGATGAAGGCCACCTCTTGTGGCGTCCCGGGGCGAGGCGACTCCGCGTGCATGCGGCCTTGCAGATGTTGAAAGCTCACCGGGAGTCCATGTCTGTCAACGGCCACGATTTCACCGTCGAGGACCACCGGGCGGGCGAATCTGCACGCTTTCAGGCGCGCTGCGACTTCGGGAAACTGAGCCGTCTTCTCGTTGCCGAGTCGTGACCACAGGCGCACCGCCCCGGCGTTTCCGGGCTCGATCGACACAATTGCGCGGATCCCGTCGTATTTACGTTCGTAGACGAGATCGGCCGAGCCGAGTGGCGCCGAGGCGGTGGTTGCCAGCATCGGCCGCACGGACGCCGGGTCGTCGCGCCACATTCACGTGATCGTTGTGACTCGATGCCGAAAAGTCAAAGGTAAGGTAGCATCGTGTGCGAAGGGAGTCGTCCAAATGAGAACGATTCGAGTTGCCCTCGTCGTGTCCGGACTGGCGGTGTCGGTGGTGAGCGCGCAGAACCCGATGCGTCCCGGAAACTGGGAATCCACGGTGCAGATGCAGATGCCCGGGATGTCGATGCCGGCGATGAAGAACACGAAGTGTGTCACCGCCGATCAGCTCAAGGATCCCGCCAAAGCGCTTCCAAGCACGGCACCTGGCTGCACGATGTCCGACTACAAGGCGGACGGCACCAAGGTCACCTGGAAGATGGCGTGCACCGAGATGTCGGGCACCGGTGAGCTCACATTCAAGGGCGACACGTACGACGGAGTGATGAACGTCACATCCCCTCATGCCATGACGATGAAGATGTCCGGCCGGCGCGTCGGCGATTGCACGCAATAGGCAGTGCGTGCGGCCCGGGTGATGGGCCGATCTGCTGCACCGCTCGACGGAGGATGGGCATCCATGAGTTTTTGTGAGCACTGTGAAGGTCAGCGCTTCGACCGCGCGCGCATCCTGCGCGTCCTGCGTGAGGCACGCCAGAAACTACGCCGCGCCGAAACCACGTGCAGCGCCGATCAGGCGCTGCAGTCAGCGCTCGAAGCCGTGCGGGCGCTGGACGTCCCGCACATCGAACGTTTCGATGAGGTTGGTGACGACGAGGTTGTGCACTAGAAGTTGGGGTGGGTGACGGGTTTCGAACCCGCGACTTCCGGATCCACAATCCGGCGCTCTACCCCTGAGCTACACCCACCGCACGGACAGAACCCCAAGTTTAGCATGCGAGCGGCGCTCGCCACCCTCGCGGCTGAACGCCGCAGATTCCTCTGACACCATGGAACACCCCTCAATCATCCACCCCAGCGAACACGCCGACTGGCGGTCCGACAAGATGGGGAAGAGCACGCTGTACCAGTCCCCGCGTCTGCTAGTGGGTCTCAACGCATTCGAGCCAGGACAATCCCACGCTCTTCATGCGCACGAGGGCATGGACAAGGTCTACCACGTCGTCGAAGGAGAAGGCGTGTTCCTGCTCGAAGGACGCGAGCTGCCGATGAGGGCCGGCGATGTCCTTGCCGCGCCGCCGGGCGTGCCGCACGGTGTGCGCAACACGAGCGCCGGCCGGCTGCTCGTGATGGTCATCCTCGCACCTGCGCCATAGTCGGTCTCGCCCGTTCGTCATGCTGTTGAGCTCTGAGTCATCACGATGAACGTTGCGTCCTCTTCGCCTGTCGAGGCGCAGAGGAACCCCACTGCCGGCCGCAAGCTCCTCACGTTCCTGCTGGCAGTCCTCGTCCTGGGAGGTATCTACCTCCTGCCTGTGCCGGAACCGCTCCAGAGGGGCGGCAACCTCATCGAACTGACCGCTGACGGCAAGACCTGCCTGGCCATCCTGGCGTTTGCCGTCACGTTGTGGGTCACGGAGACTGTGCCATTTGCGGCGACGTCGCTGCTCATCGTGCTGTTGATCCCGGCGTTTGGAGTCGCCTCGTTCAACTCGGTGGTGGCTGCCGGTTTCGGTGCGCCGGTGATTGTGTTCTTCATCGGCGTGCTGATCATGACGTCGGGCTTCAATCGTTCGGGTCTCGGCATGAGGCTGGTGTACCTGATGCTCAGTCGCCTCGGCACACGCGTCGATCGCGTATTGCTGGGGATCCTGGTCGCCGGTTCGTTCATCTCGTGGTGGGTCACGGACATGGCTGTTGCGGCGATGCTGTTGCCGCTCGGTGTAGGCCTTCTGCGTGATGCAGGTCTTCGTCCGGAGAGTGGCAGCAACGTTGGTCGTGCCGTGATGATTGCCACCGCATTCGGCGCGCTCATCGGCGGAATTGCCACGCCCGCGGGCACGGCCGCCAACATCGTCGCGATGGCTCAGCTTCGTCAACTTGCTGGCATCGAGATCTCGTTCACGCAATGGATGGCGTACGGTGTTCCGGCGGCGATCCTCATGGTGCCGCTGACGTGGCGCGTGCTCCTGTGGTTGTTTCCGCCTGAGTTCGAGTCGTTCCCTATCTCGGCCGCAGCCGTTCGCGACAGGCTCACCTCGCTCGGGCCGCTCAGTGGAGTTGAGTGGCGCACGCTCTTCGTGTTCGCAACGGTGATTGCGTTGTGGCTTGCTTCTCCGGTGATCGGCGCGATCACGGCGGGGCGGATCGATCTGCCAATCGAAGCGGTGGCGCTGGCAGGGGGGATCGCCTTGTTCCTGCCGGGTATCGCCGTCCTGACGTGGAAGGAGGCAGAGCGAGACGTCGAATGGGGCGGCATCATGCTGATCGTTGCCGGCCTTTCGCTCGGGCTGGTGGTGTTCGAGACGGGTGCGGCGCGATGGCTCGCGTGGGTGCTGCTCGGCGGAATTGCCGGTGTGCCCGTCCTCGTTCAGCCGTTCGTGATTGTGCTGGCTGTGTGCGGGCTGCACCTCTTGTTTTCGAGCAACACGGTGACGGCCAGTATCATCGTGCCGATTCTGGTCGCGCTCGCGCGCGACCTGGGTCTCGATATCTGGACAGTCGTGGCGCCGGCCGCGTTTGCCTCGTCGCTCGCGTTCATCCTGGTGAGCGAGGGGCCGACCACGATCATTCCGTACTCGTCAGGCTATTTTTCGATCAAGGACATGGCGAAGGCCGGTGTGGTGGTGACGTTGATCGCAGCGGCGAGCGTTGCGGTGTCCGTGCTGGTCAACCGCATGGTGTTCCAATGATTCTCATATCTGAAAGGACGTCAGGGCGATGAAGGTCACCACCACAGCGGACGTCAGGCAGTCGTTGATCGATCGACGTGAGATTGCCCTGTTCGATGTCCGGGACGAGGCCGTGTTCGCCGAGGCGCATCCACTGTTTGCCGCCTGTCTTCCGATCGGGCGGCTCGAGCTGGACATGCTCGATCGTGTACCGCGGCTGACGACCCCGGTCGTGGTGTACGACGACGGGGAGGGATTCGCTGAGGCCGCGCTGCCTCGTGTGACCGCCCTTGGCTATACGAATGTGTCGCTGCTCGAAGGCGGGTTGAGCGGATGGCAGTCGGCCGGAGGCGAAATCTTTCGTGACGTCAACGTCCCGAGCAAGGCGTTCGGCGAGCTGGTCGAATCACAACGTCACACGCCGTCGCTGTCGGCGTCCGAGGTGCACGCGCTCCTCGAACGCGGAGCCGACCTGGTCGTGCTCGATGCGCGCCGGCGTGACGAATACGAGACGATGAGCATCCCGTCGGCCATCAGCGTCCCTGGCGCCGAGCTGGTCTTGCGAGCGCCTTCAATTGCGCCAGGGCCAGACACGTTGGTCGTGGTGAACTGCGCCGGCCGGACGAGGAGCATCATCGGAACGCAGTCGCTCGTCAACGCGGGCGTAGTATCTCGGGTCGCGGCCCTGAGGAACGGCACCATCGGGTGGGTGCTCGATGGATACACGCTCGACCATGGTCAGAAGCGCGTGGCGCCCGTCGTGGACGCGACGGCTGCGGAACGTGCGCGATCCGCGGCACGAAGCGTCGCCCTTCGGGCTGGTGTGCGATACGTCACGCGCTCCGAGCTCGAGGCCTTCCTCTCTGACGCCGGACGGACGACCTATCGTTTCGACGTGCGAACGCCGGACGAGTATGAAGCCGGGCATCCCACAGGCTTTCGAACGGCGCCAGGTGGACAACTTGTGCAGGAGGCCGACGTGTTTGCTCCGGTGCGGGGCGCACGAATCGTGCTGTGGGATGACCAGAGAGCCCGCGCCGACATGACCGCCTCATGGCTCGCACAGATGGCGTGGGAGGTGTACGTGCTCGATGCAGCCGTCCCGCATGAGATCGAAACCGGGCCCTGGCAACCTCGCCAAGGCCCCGCGACGAACACGAGTCAGTCAGACTCGTCAGGGTCGCGAAGATACAAGCGGCCGTACGAGGGAACCGACAATCCTCGAGAGGCGATGCAGGCGTATCTCGATTGGGAGTACGGCCTTGTCGCTCAACTCGGACGCGACGGTACGCACGGGTTCTTCGTTATCTGAATCGCCCGCATACGACCGCTCGCATTGACCACGCGTGTGGCGCGTGCGCGTGGACTCAGCGCTCGACGACGACGAAGCCGAGTGACTTCCAACTCGTGCCTGGAAGGCCACGTCGTTCAGCGCGTCGGCGGTCACCGGAGGAAAGTACGTCGGTTGCCTGTCTCCGCTGATTCTTACGCCTGTCCCACAGCACGGTGACTCGCTGGCCGAACGTCTTGAACAGCAGTTCGTATCGTTCAAGATCTCCGCGCTTGACGATGATCGAGCATCCTGGCATCTGGCCCCCTCTGGCGGCTCACCCAAGCTCAGGCCAGTCGGCCCGTTTCAGCCTCGAGGAGCGACCAGCACTTCGTCCCCAGGGTCTTCTTCCACGACGCGTAGACGCCGGTTAGCTGCTTGCGGAAGGGCGTGGTATCCACCTCGTTGAACGCGATGCCGTGGCCCGCGAGCGTCTTGCGCGACGTATCGTTGGCGACCTGCTGATCCTGACGCTGCAGGCGAACAGCGCGCGTGACCTGACGCTCGATGACGCCTCGAATGTCCGCGGGAATCTTGTTCCATGACGCCTGGTGCGCCAGCATGTTGAAACCTGACCACATGTGGTTGGTCATGCTGATGTACTTCATGACCTCGTAGTGCTTGAAGAGGTCCATGTAGGCGAGCGGGTTTTCCTGGGCGTCAACCGTGCCGGCCTTGAGTGCGCCGTAGATGCCGCTGCTGTTGACGGTCACGGGTTCCGCGCCGAACGCGCGCACGAGGTCGTCGAACACCTTGCCGTCGGGCACCCGTACCTTGAGGCCCATGAGATCCGCAGGCACGCGAATGGGACGCGTGCGGCCGCCTATCTGGCGCACACCGTTGTCGAATGCGCCGACAGGAAAACCGACGATCCCCTTGGCGGCCATCTCCTCGCGCAGGTATGCACCGAGTGGTCCGTCGATAGCTTTGTGCGCCTGCGCCGCGGTCTGAAAGGCGAACGGCATCTGCTGGATGTTGGCGACGGGGACGACGTTGCCCAGAATCCCGCCCATCAGCGTAAAGAACTGGATCTCGCCTGATACGAGCAGCTTGAGCACGGCGGGATCGCTGCCCGGATTCTTGCCGTTTTCCGGGAAGATCGTCGTCTCGACGCGTCCGCCGGTTTCATCCTTAACCGCCGCCCACATCTCGACCATCCGCTTGTGCAGCGGACTCTCGGCGGTCTGGTTGTGGTACTGGCTGAACTTGTATTCGGGGGCCCGTTGGGCGCGGGTGACAATCGCAAACGATCCAATCGCAGTGGCCGTGAGAAACGACCGGCGGCTGACCGTACCTGGCTGCTTCATGTTGTGCTCCTCGCGAACAACGGATACTTTACTCTGACATGACCATGACCGACCCCGTTCGCGCCACCGCCGCCTGTGTGGATTTCATCACGACTGCGAAGTGGGCAGGCGTTCCAGCCGACGCCGCTCACCTTGCCAAACGCTGCGTCATCGACGGCCTGGGTGTTGTCCTTGCAGGATGCACCACGCAGGGAAGCACCATTCTTCGCGACCTCGTTCGCCGCACCGATGCAGGGTCGGAGTCCACGGTGTTTGCACCCGAGGTCTTCCGCGCGTCCGCGGGCGTCGCCGGACTGCTCAACGGCACCAGTGGTCACGCGCTGGACTGGGACGACACACAGCTCTCGACGACGGCCGATCGCATTTTCGGGCTGCTGACGCATCCTACGGTGCCGCCGTTGTCTGCGGCGCTGGCGGTCGGCGAACGGCTGCGCGTGTCGGGTCAGCAGTTCCTCGAAGCCTTTCTCACAGGTTTCGAAGTCGAGTGCAAGATTTCGGAGTCGATCCATCCCAGCCACTACAAAAAGGGCTTCCATTCGTCCGGCACCGTCGGGACGTTCGGCGCGGCGGTCGCAACCGCCAAGCTGCTGAAGCTCGACGCCGAGAAGACCGCACATACCTTGGCCATCGCCGCCAGCATGGCGTCCGGCATCCGCGTGAACTTCGGCACGATGACGAAGCCGCTGCACGTCGGGCGTGCGGCGCAGAACGGCATTATGGCCGCGGAACTCGCGGCCGGCGGGTTCACCGGCGGGAAAGACGGATTGGACGGACCGTGGGGATTCTTCCGGGTCTTCAGTTTTGATGAGGGGTTCGATCCCGACCGCATCATTGGCAAGCTGGGCAATCCGTACACGATCGTGAGCCCTGGCGTATCGATCAAGCCATATCCGTGCGGTGTGCTCGGGCATCCGACGATGGATGCCATGCGTGCGCTGGTGATCACGCACGACGTGCAGCCGTCGCAGATTCGGGCGATCCGGGTGCGGGCGGGTTCCAACATCCTGAATCCGCTGCGCTACAAGATTGCGACGAACGAGCTCGAGGCCAAGTTCTGCCCGGCGTTCATGGTGTCGGCGATCGCGCTGCGTCGCAAAGCTGGTATCCACGAGTTCACCGACGAGTTCGTTCGAAGCGCTCCGGTGCAGGAGATGATGGCGCGCTGCGAGAACGTGCTCGACAAGGACATCGAGGCGAAGGGCTTCGAGAAGATCCGCAGTACGGTCGAAGTCGATCTCAACGACGGGCGGACGCTCGTGCAGGACGCGGACGAGCGCTATCGTGGCGGTCCAGACCGGCCTTTCACGCGCGAGGAGCTGCACGGTAAGTTCACTGAGTGCGCTGAGCTCGTGATGCCGCCGGATGCCATTGCCGAGACGCTGCGGTTGGTGGAGTCCCTGGAGCAAGTGAGCGACATCACCTCGCTCGTCAACGTTCTGGCTGCACGGGCGCCAGCCGGCGCCGGTGCCGCTCGATGAACCTGGCCTGGATCTCGGTCGGCGCGCTCGTCCTCGCCGTTACGCTCAGCTGCACGACCACGATCAACGTCGGCATCCTGTCGATGTCGCTCGCGTTGATTGTGGGAGTCGGGCTGGGAGGCATGACGCCGGGCGCCGTGCTCGAAGGCCTTCCGACCGATCTCCTGGTCACGCTGATCGGCGTCACGCTGCTCTTCAGCATCGCGGAGTGCAACGGCACGCTGGCAAGATTGACGGCACGTGCCGTGAAAGCCTGCCGTGGCCAGGCGGGGCTGCTGCCGATCATGTTTTTCCTGGTCGGCTTCGTCATCGCGACGATTGGCGCCGGCGCTACGCCGGCCAGTGCCCTGCTTGCGCCACCCGCGATGGCCGTCGCCGGCCGTGCGGGGATCCCGCCGTTCCTGATGGCGATCATGGCCGGAAACGGCGCCCTCGCGGGAACGCTCTCGCCCTTTGCCCCCACTGGCATCGTCGCCCACGGCGTCATGGCCCGCATTGGCCTGGGTGGGGTTGAGTGGCAGACGTTTGCGTACAACGCGCTCGCCCATGCCGCGGTTGGCGTGGGAGGGTTCCTGTTGTTTGGCGGATGGAAGCTGTTCGTCCGACGCGATGGGACGTCGCAGGCCGCGGAGCCGGACCTGGAGCCGATGGATGCGCGGCATTGGACTACCGTGGCCGGAATCGTGGCCCTCATCGGGGCGGTGGCGGGGTTCAACGTCAATGTGGGTATGGCTGCGCTGATCATTGCCACGACACTGGTCCTGCTCCGCACGGTGAATGAGGCGCAGGCGATTCAGCACATGCCCTGGGGCGTGATTCTCATGGTGAGTGGTGTCACGGTGCTCATCTCGCTGCTCCAGGAAACCAAGGGCATGGAGCTCTTTGCGGCCGGTCTGGCCAACATTTCCACACCGGCCACTGTGGCGCCGATCGTGGCGTTCGGGACGGGCATCGTGTCGGTCTACAGCAGCACCTCCGGCGTGGTGCTGCCGGCGTTCCTGCCGCTTGCACCGGCGCTGGCCGAGCGTGTTGGCGGGGGGATGGGGCCGCTGCCCATCGCCTGGTCGATGAACGTGGGAGCCAGTCTCGTGGATTTGTCGTCTTTATCCACCGTGGGGGCTCTCTTCATGGCGGGCGCCGCGCCCGGCACTGACACCCGGAAGCTCTTCAACGCCCTGCTGGCGTGGGGGCTGTCCATGTCGGTCGTTGGCGGCGTGGTGTGCTGGGTCCTGTTCGGCTGAACTGGCCGCGCTCGTACTACGGGATGGTGTTACTCTTACCGGCGGCCCGCCCGGCGCCAGAACATCCTGGTGTCCGGCTTTCTCGCCTCGAGCGAAGTCGAGGGGAGCCGGACTGGTAAGCGCCTGGAGAAATACACGGGAGCGCGCTGGCCCCAGACACATGGAGCGCCCCGAGCAACACGTCGATCGGCAGCAGTGGAGGAATCAATGACACGTACATGGAAGCCCCTGGCGTTTGGCGTCTTGATGGCGCTCGCCGGCGCGTCGGTGGTGGGTCAGGCCCAGCAGCCCCAGGCAGATGTGATCCTGACAGGCGGCAAGATCATCACTGTCGATGAAAAGTTTTCGATCGCCCAGGCGGTGGCCATTCGCGGGGCCCGCATCATGGCGGTCGGCACGAACCAGGCGATCACCGCGCTCGCGGGACCCAATACGCGGCGCATCGACCTCCGCGGGCGTTCCGTCATGCCCGGCTTCATCGACAACCACGCTCACTTCCAGGAGGAGGGTGCCTACTGGATGATCGAGACACGCCTCGATGGTGTGCTCTCGCGCAAAGAGGCGCTGGGCATCATTCAGGCGGTCGCAAAGGAACGCGGCCCCGGCAAGTGGGTCTTCACGCTCGGTGGCTGGTCGCCCGATCAGTTCCTCGACGACCCGAAGCCGTTCACCCGCGATGAGCTCGACAAGTACGCGCCCGACAATCCAGTGTTCCTGCAGTTCACCCGCGAGGCGTATTACCTGAACAGCAAGGCGATCGAGGCGACCGGCATGGAGAAGATGACCGACGCCGAGATCCAGCGCGACGCGAAGGGTCGTGCGACGGGTTTCGTGGACGGTGACCGCGTGGGCGGCCGGCTGCGCAACGCCTCAGGCGTGCTGAAGAACATCCCGAAGGAAATCTTCGAGGCCAGCTCGACCAAGATGCTCAAGGACTTCGCGATGGCGGGCCTCACGGCGTCGGCCGGCGGCTGCGACTTCGAGGACGAGTATCGCGAGTATCAGAAGCAGGGCAAGTTGATGGGGATGCGCTTCATGTGCTTCCGCACGTCGGGCGGCCAGGGCAAGACCACCGACCAGATCATCGCCGACATGGCGAAGCTGAAGTACTACGACGGCGACGAGTGGCAGGACCACTCGCAGTGGGGCGAGCGGTTTGTCAATGTCATTGACAACGTCTATGACACGAAGCCGACTGTTCCGGCTGCAACCTGGAACGAGTGGGGCCGCATGGCGAAAGCGGTGGCGTCGCACGGCATCCCCGCGCAGATCCACACCACGCAGGAGTGGACCATCGAGGAGCAGCTCAAGCAGGTCGAGGCGTTCGCGAAGGAAGTGCCCGTCCGCGGCAAGCGGTGGGGCTTCATGCACATGGAGCAGGTGACGCCGAACCAGCTGGAGCGGATCCGCAACCTCGGCATGTATGTCGCCGTGAATCCTCGTGGTGTCATCTCTGGCGCGGCGTTCGTCCGTCGTTTCGGTGAACGCGGCTACGCGATGCACAACATGAAGGCTATCCAGGACAGCGGCGTGCTCTGGGGTTTCGGAACGGATGCCTTCGAGGTGAATCAGTACCGTCCGTTCACGACGATCGGTTGGGCCGTGACCGGCAGGCTGCTCGGCGCCGGCAAGGGCCAGCTGGTCATGAAGTACCCGATCAGCCGCGAGGATGCGCTCATCGCGCATACTAGATCCAACGCCTACATTCTGAATCGTGAGAACGACCTGGGCTCGATCGCCGCAGGGAAGCTGGCGGACCTCTTCATCACGGATCGCGACTACTTGACGGTCCCGGCAGGTGAGATCTACAGCCTGAAGTCGGTGATGACGATCGTTGGCGGCCGCGTGGTCTATGACGCGGCGGAGACGACGTCCACGCGATAGCTCTGTATTCGTGGGGTCCGGCTTGCCTGCCCCGAGCGGAGCCGAGGGGAGCCGGACCTTTTATTCCGTTGAAGACCAGGGCGGGCCGACGTTTGTCGGCCCGCCCGTTTTTTCGCGAACACGTTCTCGCTACGAAAGGCATCGATGCGACGCGCGTTGAAGATCGCCGGGTACTGTCTGCTGGGTCTGCTGCTCCTGCTCGCGGTGGCTATTCCTGCTCTCGTCGGGATTCGACCGTTCATCGGTCCGGACGCGCGGCCACTCACCGAACAAACCTTCGAACGGACGCCTGAGCGGCTGGAGCGGGGCCGCTATCTGGCGAGCGCCGTCAGCGGGTGCCTCGCGTGTCACTCAGAGATCGACTGGCAGGCAGACGGCATGGCAGTCAAAGCGGGAACCGAGGGAGCCGGGCGGACATGGGCGGATGAAGGGTTGCCGTGGATGTCAGCGCCAAACATCACCTCCGACAGCGAGGCTGGTGCGGGTAACTGGACCGACGACATGCTCGCGCGCGCGATTCGGGAGGGGATCGGACACGACGGCCGCGCGCTGTTTCCGATGATGCCTTACACGAGCTACCGCTACCTCTCGGATGAGGATCTCGCGTCGCTCGTGGTCTTCGTTCGATCGCTGACACCCATTCGATCGTCACCTCCGCCTCCAGCGATCCCGTTCCCGGTCAACCGCCTCATCAATGGCGTTCCGGCGCCAGTCACTGCACCGGTCCCCGAGCCCAACCGGTCCGACCCCGTAGAGTACGGTGACTATCTCGTTCGCGTCGGCATCTGCCGCGATTGCCACACGCCATCAGACGATCAGGGTCAGCAGGTTCCCGGGATGGAGTTTGCCGGCGGGTTGTTGCTCGTCAATCCGGAAGGTGATGTGGCCAGCGCAAACATCACGTCTGCGCCCAGCGGCATTCCGTACTACACCGAAGAACTGTTCATCGAGATGATGCGCACAGGCCGCGTGAGGTCACGCGAGATTCACGACATGATGCCGTGGAAGATGTACGGCCAGCAGACCGATGAGGATCTGAAAGCGATGTTTGCTTACGTCAAGACGATCTCGCCCGTGCAGCATCGCGTGGACAACACCTTGGCCCCGACGGCGTGTCCGCGCTGCGGCCTGCGTCATGGCGCGGGCGATCAGAATCAGGCCGCGACGAATTAGCGACGGCTCGGCTAAAGCCGCGCCCTCTACTGTTCGATTACCCGGAAGTTTCGCGACTCAGCGAGTGTCCCGTCAACCAGGACGTCCACCTGGTAAGGTCCGGCCGGAAACCCACCTGAATTCTGCAGGTGGAACTCCGTGGCCGCCGGCCTCATGTACGACACGTTCTTGATCGCCTCACTTACAACCTGGCCATTGAGGCGCCACCGGACAGTCAGCTCGCTCGCGCCAGGTTCCTCAGTCAGCACCGACACGTAAAACGTATCGCCTGGCTTGAACTGGGTGGTGATCGCGCCCACGCTGTTATCGGGGTTCAGCGCTTTGCCAACCTGCACGTTGGACACATTGATCGGTCCACCAGGACCGCAGGCAGCGAGCACAGAAGTGGCGAGGATGAGGGGCGTCAGAAACGCAGTTCGCATATGGTCACTATCGGCATCCCGGCGGGACGCGGTTAGCCTCCATACGAAAGGTGTGCACGATTCGTGCCCAGGCTGAAGCCTGAGCACGAGCCGTGGAATCGCGAGGTCCAGGAAAGCCGGACGCCACAACTGAAGAGACTGTGTCGAAAACGGGCAGCCCACTGGGAAAGTTTGGCCCCCGGCCGGGGGCTAGGTGGTCTTCAGATACTTGTTGAAGTGTGCCACCGTGCGCTGCCACGCCACCGCTGCCTGCTCCTTGTTGAAGCGCGGTGTCGTGTCGTTGTGGAAGCCGTGCTGCGTCCCGGGATACGTGAACTGTTCGTAGGCGATCCGATTCGCTTTGAGCGCTGCTTCGTACGCCGGCCACTGCGCATTGATCCGCTCGTCGTCGGCTGCATAGTTGATCAGCAGGGCGGCCTTGATCTTCGGAACGTCCTCGGCGCGCGGCGCACCACCGTAGAACGGAACGCCCGCCTGCATGTCGGCGCCGAGCATGACGGCCATGTTGTTCACGACTCCGCCGCCAAAGCAGAACCCGACAGCGCCAACCCGGCCCGTGCTGTCCGGACGACCCTTGACGTATTGGGCCGTCGCGACGAAGTCGGCCATCATCTTCGGCTGTTCGAGCTTGCGCTGCATCTCGGCGCCAGCTTCGTCCGTACCCGGATAACCGCCGAGTGACGTCAACGCGTCAGGACCGATGGCCATGAAGCCAGCCACGGCGGCGCGCCGGACGACATCCTCGATGTGAGGATTCAGGCCGCGGTTCTCGTGAATGACTACCACCGCCGGGAGACGGCCCGAGGCGTTGGCGGGTCGCGCGAGGAGCGCCCTGACCATCCCGTATCCGTTGGGCGACTTGATCTCGACCTTCTCGGTCTTGATCCGGGAATCGTTCGGCTGCACCTGAATCTGCGCCTCGGCGTAGTTGGGGCGCAGCGCCTCGAGGATGCCGACGGCCGTCATGCTGCCCACCGTGTACCTCGTGGCGCCGTCGAGGAACCCACGGCGATCGATCAGGCCGTGCACGTAGCGATCGAAGA
Organism: Acidobacteriota bacterium; assembly: GCA_013140775.1. Lineage (GTDB taxonomy): Bacteria > Acidobacteriota > Vicinamibacteria > Vicinamibacterales > UBA2999 > JABFSA01. The sequence goes on from JABFSA010000096.1 coordinate 20,280, forward strand.
GCTTCCAGATTTCCGGGTGAAGCTCCTTGGTGTTGATTCCGGTGTTCACGTCACTCATACGTTTCCCTCCAGGAGGATATTGTGCGAAGCGGAGCGTTGCAGAAACTGTCAGGGTCCAACTGGGAGCCGCTCGACATGAATAGCGGACGCGGGTCCGGTACCTTGTGACCAGGCGGCGACAATCCCGTGCTGTACTGACGTGAGAACCGGGTACGTGGCCGTAGCGGCGCCGCTCCAAATTCGGCGGCGCCAGGTCATCTGGCCGGCTGAATCCGGTGTCCCTTGGCCCAACGCAACCCGGCGCACACCATCCGCCCCTTCATCCCAGACCGCCCAGATCGAATCGCCAGGTCCAGTGATTGTCTGTACATGCCGGGGAACGCCTTCGGTTGGAACGCGTTGGCGCGGCGTGAATCCACTGCCGTTATCCGAGCGCGCGTAGAACATCGCGAGAGACGGCCCGCCGTCGGCTCCGGCGTTGGGCAGCAGGGTCGGCCAGATCACATGTATCCGCTGGCGCGAGTCGGCGCTCATCGCCGGCCCGTTTTCGGGACATCCGTCGAGCACCCACGCATCCTCGCTCACGCGTGCCGGGGGCGAGAACGAAAGCCCGCCATCTCTGGAGACTACGACGGCAATATCGCGAACGTTTCCGGGGTAGACGTGTCTCCATGCGGCATACACGGCGCCGTCGGGTCCTGTCGTCAAGGCCGTCTTGCAGCAGTAGCACACGCCCCCGGTCACCGCCGTGGCATCGCCCGCTCCGTCGAGGTGCGCGAACATGAGCTTCGACAGCTGTGCCCGTGCGGCCCCGTCGGCCTCGGGCGCATGCGTTCCGTGTTGATGCACCGCGCTGCTCTCTGACGGCGAATTCATCCCCGTGCCCATCGCAAGCTCCCGATGGTCCAGCCATATCGCCATGGCGCGTCCATCGGGACCGGTGGCGATCGCTTGCCAGCCACGGTTGCCGGGACCATCGGAGCCGCGCACGGGCGCAGGCATCGAAAACGAAAGACCTCCGTCGCGAGAGGACGACGAGAAGAGCCGTGTCCCAGACGACGTCTTGCCGGCCCACACCACGACGATCGATGGATACCCGTTGGCGCTGGGCACGAGCGTCAGGCTCGGAGGTTGCTCTCCCGACAGATTCGCGGAGCTATCAGCGTCGCTCGCTCGAACCGGGCGACCAAACGTTCTTCCGTCGTCCTTACTCACGGCCACGTAGATATCGGTGCCGGCATCGGGCGCGGTTGCGCCCCAGGCCACTGCGACGAGACCCTCGCGTCCGGCTATCGAGGCGAAGGCATTTTCGTGATGAGGAATGGCCAACTCTTTGGCCGACTTTACCGGGAGGACCCTCGTCGCCGCGATGGCGATCGCCGCGGCTGGTACCAGCACTCTCCAGACGTTGAGCTGCATCTGAATCCCCTAGAAGCGCACCCGGGCGCCGAACTTGAAGGACCGTGGCTCTCCTGCGGCTGTCACCTGCGCGAACGCCGGCGATGGCTCGTCGGGATACCTGCCAGCGCCGAACGTCGTGTTGCGTGTCAGCGCATTGAAACGATTCGTCAGATTGAAACCCTCTGCCATGCCCTCGATCGCGAGGCGTCCTCGCAGCCGGAACGTGCGACTCACACGCGCGTTGAGACTGAAGAAGTCACTCCCAAGGCCCGCATTACGCCCGATGAAGGTGCCATTCACGACGGGTCGCCCGGCTGTTCCCTGCAGTGTCGTCACACCAGAGGTGATGTTGAAGGGGAGCGCCGAATACGTCTGCAAGATCCCGCTCAACTGAAACCCGTGAATGAGACGCTCCCAGATGCTCGTCGCTGGCTCCATCGGAGCAGTGACGGTTCCGCTCACGACCAGGCGATGACGCTGGTCGTCGTCGGAACGGCCCCAGTCCTTCGAAATGTCGAACGGATCGATCGGGCTGCTGAAGAAGAACTCCCCGACATTGTTTTTCGAGGTTGATAGCGTGTACGAGACGCGATAGCTGCTCCAGTCGCTCGGCCTCTGCTGAATCGACACATGCATGCCGTGGTAGCTGGATTCACCCGTGGACGAGTACTGACTGTTGTTGGCGAAGTCCGGGTTCGGCCGGCAGCCATTGTTCGTTCCTGCTGCGACGCAGGTTGGTACGTTCTGATTAATCGACATCAGAAGTTGCAGGCCTCTGAGGTACTGGTAGCCCACGCTCATCGTCGTGGCCGCGCCCACGTGTTGCTCCAGTTCCACGCTCATCTGCCGGGAGTGCGCATTCCGGAGATCAGAATCCATCGTGGTGAGATTCGGGAGCGTCACCGAAGGGACGGCGCCACCCAGCGTGGAGGGGAAGACCGGTGCGCCGGCCTGTGCCGGCGAGAGGTTCACACTGATCTGACGAAGCCTCGTAACATCCGTCGTGTTCCCGGCGGACAGCAGTGCATTGGCGAGCGCTCGAAGCGGAACTCGATCGTAGAAGAGACCCGCGCTGCCGCGCACGAGTGTTCGCCGCGAAGCAAACGGCGACCAGGCTGCGCCCACGCGTGGCGAGACGTTGTCGATGTCGGTGGCGACAGTGTCGAGAAACTGCAGGTCGTACCGGAGGCCGAGGTTCAGCGTGAGGCTGGAACCGGCCTTCCACTCATCCTGCGCGTAGACGCCGACGTTCGGGTTCGAATACGAGACGTCTGTCGCTCCAAAGGTCTGAAGGAATCCGGAGTTGTTATACGTGCCGGAGAGGAAGTTGGCCAGAGACGAGAAGGTGTACGCGCCGCCAGCCGCTCGTGGAAAGGTCACCACGCCGGTGTTCTGCAGGAAGTCCACGCCTGCTCTGAGCGCGTGAGCGCCAGCCTGATGCGAGACGTTGTTGACCACCTGATACAGCGTATTCAGGCGACCCGTGGGGCTGGTTGACAGCCGGCCAAACGTCGCGACACCGGCGATGGTGACCGTCGGTCCAACAGGGTCGCTCGGGAGTGCATCGAGATCGCCGCGGGCCCACTGTGCCCGCGTTTCGAGGACCGTGCGCGCAGACAGCGTCAACGTGTTGCCGAACGCCACCATCTGGTCGATGTTGTCCAGCGCTGAGGATGCAGAGGGAGTTGTGAGACCGCCGGCGCCCCGGGCGTTACGCGAGGTCACGTCGTAGAGGCCGTAGCGCACACTGAACTGATCGCGACCGTTGAGCTGGTGATCCACTTTGGCGAGCACGTTTGTGGAGTGCACCGGATTCGGATAAACACCGGTCGTGACGAATCCCCCACGGTAGCCGACCGCCGCGAGGCGCGCATTGATGATATCGACACTGGCGGCTGGAACCGTGACGAGGCCGGACTGATCGAGTTCCTTCCGCTCGGCGTTGACGAAGTAGAACGTTTGATTCTTCGCGAGCGGACCGCCAAGGCTGGCGCCGTACTGCGATTCGTTCAACGGGAGTGTGGCGCCAGACAGCCGGTTGGCGGCGGTAAAGCGATCGTCGCGACCGTAGCCATAGAGCGTGCCGTGGAGCTCATTCGTTCCGCTCTTGGTGACAACATTGAAGTACCCGCCGAGGGCGCGGCCAAGTTCCGCGTGTCCTCCTGAGGTCACGACCTGAAACTCCTCGATGGCATCGAGGCCGTATGTCATGCCGCTGAGCGCCGCCGCATCGTCGTTGGACGACAATCCATCCACGATGAAGTTGTTCGACAGGTTGCGCTGGCTTCCAACCGACAGGCTGATGCCCGGCACCGCCGATGTTTCAGGAAAGAGCTGCGCGCTGCCGGTGTTGGTCGGAGACACGCCAGGGATGAGGAGCGCCACCTCGAGAAAGTTGCGGCCGCTCATCGGGAGGGTCCGAAGCTCGACCTCTGAAACAGTTCCGGCGATCTGGCTCCTCGCGGCTTCGAGCACTTCGGTCTGACCGGTGACGGTCACGTTGGCGCTGACGCCCGCCAGGCTCAGCGAGAGGGGTAATTCGAACGCCGAGCCCACCGTCAGGGTCAACGCTTGTGTGGACTCCGCAAAGCCCTGGTGGCGGACGCTGATTGCGTACGAACCGACTCGCAGGTAAGGAAAGCGGAAGCGTCCTTCCTCGTCCGTGGTCGTCTGCGTGGTGACGTTGGTGCCCGTATGCTGCGCGACGACTTCGGCGTCGGGCACGGCCGCGCCGGACGGATCCGTGACGCGTCCACTGACGCTGGCAAAGTCGATGGATTGCTGTGCCGCAGCGGGACTGATCCACATCGCCAGGCAGGCAGCGATGGTAGCGATCCTGAAAATCCTCATGGTTCCCTCACGAAAAGACACGACGCGTGAATCTCCGGGTACAGGTGTGCCCGAGAGACGCAGAACGTGACGTGACTAGACGCGAGGGGGCGGCGGGTCGGGTGGTTCGGGTCGAAGGACGAGCGTGGAGACGTCGAGGATGATAACCGGTTGTAACGACGGGGAAAGCAGCACACGACTCACAGCCGGTGTCAGGCCGACATTCCCGAGTAGTGACGCGAGCAGGCCAAGCTCGGCGCTGCCAGCGCATTGGATCTGAGCCAGGCCGGTCTTCGAGCGATTCGCCGGGTGATGCATCGGACAGGTCGTATGGTCCGAGTCGTGGGCACATGTGCATTCGAGTAGCACACTGGCGTCACCTGTCACCGCGAAGGCGACTGTCGCGAATACGAGCGTCGCGGTCTGGCAGAGGAGCCAGCCGGCAGCGATCGGGCCGAGCGCGCGACGGAAGGGGTTCATCGGCTCAGGTCAGTGTACATGCACGTGCGCACCCGTCAAAGGACGCGGCGCGCGGTACCGCAGGAAGACATGGAAGGACACCGGGGAGCCATAGGCGACGTCGAGGTTGGCCGGCACCGTATAGCCTGTCACGTCAACACCCACGCCGAAGCCACCGATGCGAGGTTGAAGCACGTCACGGACGTATCCGACAGTAAACGCACCAACCTGGGATTGGCGGTGACGATGAAAGACGTTCAGCGGGTGGAAGCCGGCATCGAGGATACTTTTCGCCACGGATTCCACTCGCGTGTAGACAGCGTTGCGAGTATTGGCTCGCATCGTCGCCTCGAACAGATACGCCTCGAGGTTGCCGTGCACCTCGCGGTTCTGGCCGAACGCCGCCAGCCAACTGACGCCACGAGCGTCACTCGCGGCCGTGTGTGACAGCGAGACACTCAGCCGCTTCGCATCTGACGGCGTCACGAATTCGGGTTCCGTCAAGTACGCGGCGGAGACTTGGGCGGACCAGGCGTTTCTCGTCCAGGTGAGACGCATGGCTGTTGAGTCCAGCGCGCCGAGATCGATATCGAGTCTGTTCTCGTCGGGTTCGCGGCCCCGGAACAACGATGCCTCGCCTCGCCACTCGCCGATGGCGAGACCACCTCTCAGCACTCCCGGTGTGATGTGCGTTGAGTCCATGGTGTGGTGAGAAAGCGGGACCTGAGGGTTCTCGATCGCCGATGGGCGATGCATGAAAACGGGAGGGCCGATCGAAGGAGAGCCGACGAGTTCGGCCGCTCCGAACAGCGTCGCGCGGTTGAGCGTGCGCCTGTACTCCGCGCCGAGCCCCATGATGAGATCGTGGGGATGCTGGTAGTCGATCAGTGGCGCCCGACGGAATGTCTCGCCGGTCTGGAACACCTGAGGCGATCCCAGTTCGCTCACGGTGAGCGCTTCGAGTGAGAGCATCGACGAGAGTGTCAGCGTGCCCCTGCCAACCGGACGCTGTCCGACAGCCATCAGCCAGTTCTGCGATTCCCAGGCGTCAAAATCGCGAAACTTACGTCGCTGGTAGTTGAATCCAACGAACACATTCGCATCCACCGTCCACTGCCACTGCTGAGCGGCGCCCTGTGCGTTGTCCGCAGGCGGCGGCACGGCGGTGGTCGTTTGCGCCTCTGCTGACACTGGCGTCCATGCGGAAAGGCCAGTGGCCAACAGCACAAGCAGGCACCCGACGTGGCCCCGCACAGTCACTGAATCACAATCCTTCCGTAGAAAACGGCCGCGTGAAAGAAGTGATCGTGATACTCGCAGGTCCTCGCCGTGGGCAACGGCGCAGTCTGTCCGCTTTGGCCAGGCGTCAGGAATCCCACCGCGTCGATCTCGTGGCAATCAGGGCGGGCTGGATCGGGGCCTCCCATGATGTCGTGAGGGATCGTGTCATTGTTCACGAAGGTGACCCGACCGCCCACGGCAACGATAACTTCGTTGGGCGTCACGCCGGTCGAGGTGATCGTCACGACCCTGGTGGCGGGTGGTAGCGGAGGCGTTACGGGCCCGGGCAGCGGGGCAGGCGGAACGGGAGTAGGGGTGGGTGAGGGCGCCGAGGGTGAGCTTGTCGATCCACAGGCTACCGCCCCTGCAATCGCAATCGCCACGACAACGCGCGAAACCACTTTCGCGTGCGGTAATCGACGTGGTGCAGACCATGCCGAACGGCGCACACGGGCGATCAGGTTTGCCCCGTGATTGCGCACATCTCGTATTCGGCCTGCCACGCATGACATCGTGTGGTCTCGCATTTGAGCAAACACCGTACCTGATTGCGGTTCGAACGTCACGCTTCTGGGGGCGATGTATTCTTCGGAGGATGCGCGAACTCCTGTTGTTCCTCGTTGCGGTGATGGCCGGTGGTATCAATTCGGTCGCGGGCGGTGGTCTGCTCGTGACCTTCCCGACGATGATCTGGCTGGGTATTCCGTCGGTGACCGCGAATGCCACGAACACTGTCGCGATCTGGCCCGGGACACTCGGGAGCGCGTGGGGGTACCGCCGGGAACTGCAGGGCGTCGATCGGCGGGTCTTCGCGCTCGTCGTTCCGAGCCTTATCGGAGGCATCACCGGTGCGGTGCTGCTGCAGCTGACTCCCACGGATGTGTTCGATCGACTGGTGCCCGTCCTCATTCTTTTTGCAACGTGCCTGTTCGTCGCGCAGGAGCCGATTCAGCGGCGCTTCAACCTCGCCGAGGCCCATGCGTCTCGGTCGCACTGGCTGTCGTGGACGATGGTGTTTCAGCTTGCCGTGGGCATCTACGGGGGCTACTTCGGAGCCGGGATAGGGATTCTGATGCTCGCGGCGCTGAGTCTGATGGGGCATACGGACATCCACCAAATGAATGGCGTGAAGAACCTCCTGGCCACCTGCGTCAACGCGGTGGCGGCTGTGTATTTCGTGTTCGTCGGCCTGGTGTCGTGGCCCGCGGCCTCCGTCATGGCGGTAGGCGCCCTCGTGGGTGGTATTGGGGGGGCCAGCCTTGCCAGACGGATGGGGGCGCGGACGATTCGACGCATCGTGATCGTCATCGGGTTCACGATGGCGTTGTCGCTTATGCTTAGGCTGTGACCGCCGGCCCAGTGCCAGACGTCGAGGTCTCCCGCTTCGTCGAGTTCGGCCGTGATCAGTGGGCGGGTCTTCGGGCATCCACGCCGCTGCCCCTGTCCGAGGAACAGCTCAGCGCGCTGCAGGGCCTCAACGAGCGTGTCTCCCTCGACGAGGTCACGGACATCTATCTGCCGCTATCACGGCTCCTCAACCTGTACGTCGCCGCAACACAGACGCTTCACGACGCTACTGCGACCTTTCTTGGATCAGCCGCACCACGCGTGCCCTATGTCATTGGACTGGGTGGAAGCGTCGCGGTGGGGAAGAGCACGACGTCGCGCATTCTGCAGGCGCTGCTCGCGCGCTGGCCGACCCATCCGAAGGTTGACCTGATTACGACGGACGGCTTTCTCCTCCCGCGTCGGGTGCTCGAGTCGCGCGGGCTGATGAACCGGAAAGGGTTTCCGCAGAGCTACGACGTCCGCAGACTCTTGCGTTTCATGGCGGACGTGAAATCGGGAGCGCCGGATGTTCTCGCGCCGGTCTACTCTCACCTGGCGTATGACGTGGTCGAGGGCGAGTTCCACCGCATTCAGCAGCCAGACATCGTGATCGTTGAAGGCCTCAATGTTCTGCAGACAGGCACCGGCGCGGCAGGGAAGTTCGTTTCAGACTTCTTCGACTTTTCGATCTACGTGGACGCGCGAGAGGAAGACATCGAGCAGTGGTACGTGGAGCGGTTCCTGACGCTCCGCGAGACGGTGTTTCAGAACCCGTCCTCGTATTTCCACCGCTACGCCGGGCTCACGCCCGACGAGGCCGTGGCGACGGCCCGGCGGCTCTGGCAGACGATCAACCTCGTGAACCTTCGTCAGAACGTGCTGCCCACGCGCGAGCGCGCCCATCTCATCCTCGAAAAGGGTGGCGATCACTCTGTCCGGAGAGTTCGCCTGCGCAAGCTCTGAAGGTCCCGCTCCCCTCGACTTCGATCGGGGTAGTAAAGCCGAGCACTATTTCTGACTTAGCTGATCAACCACGAAGTCACGAAGGACACGAAGGGATTTGGGCCTAGTATTCTTCGTGGATCTTCGTTGCTTCGTGGTTCTTTGTCGTCAGACCCTGAGATAGTCACCCTGCCAGTCGCGGACCTTCTTCTTTATCTCTCCCGACTTCGTCAGGCTTCCACTCAAGACGTCTCGCATCAGTGCCGGCAGCTCGGCATCGCTGGCGAAGCGCAGCGCCACGAGCTGTCGTGGCTTCAGTTCGGAAATGCGCGCTTGTAGATCGGCTGGTAGCACGCGCTGCAGACGCAGAAGCATTTCGAGGCGGATGATTCGGTCCTGCGCGGTGAGTGCCTGTTCCCGCGCGACGTGGGCCGCCGTCAGCAATGCCGCGGCCACCACCATCGTCCAGGCCTGTGCGATGGTCGGCTGCTGCCACAGGCCCCACACCTGGACAAAGAAGTGTGCGAGCAACACAGGGACGACGAAGTAGTGGTGAGCAGGTCTGAATCGAAAGTGATTGCTGTAGCTCTGAGCGTTACTCATGAGTCTCTCTCTTCTTCTGTTTCGCGCCATCAACGTCGCCGGCGCGCAGCCAACCTGCGAACGAGCGGATCGCAACTCCACGGTGCGCGACGGCTATCTTCTGCTCCGCGCTGACCTCGCCGAGCGTCAAACCGTACGGGGGATAGTAGAAAACCGGGTCGTATCCGAACCCCCCGGTGCCTCTCGGAGCTTCGGCGATCTCGCCCTCGATTGTTCCCCTGGTCTCGAACACAACCTGCCCCTTATGGACGACAGCGACAGCGCAGACGAATCGCGCGGTTCGAGGAGCGTCGGGCATGCCGGCCAGACGCCGGAAAATCTCAGCGAATTTTTCCAGGTAGGACGCGTCAGGTCTGACGAACCGCGCCGAGTGGATGCCTGGCGCTCCGTCGAGTGCGTCAATCTCGAGTCCCGAGTCCTCGGCGAGCGTGTACTCCGCATCCGCGGTCTCTGACGCCAGCGTCTGGTTGTAGTAGAGCGCTTTGAGGCGCGCATTCTCCTCGAACGATGCGCCTGTCTCTTCGGGTTCTTCAACCGCCGGACGATCCCGCAGCGTGATCAGCTCAGGCGCCGCATCGCCGAGGACTCGACGGATCTCAGCGAGCTTGTCACGGTTGGTCGTGGCGATCAGCAGGCGCTGGACCCGAGTGCCCACGTCGGGTCACTTGTTCAGGAGATGGCCGACGAACTCGCGCTGCAGTGCGAATAGCTGGCGGATACCACCGTCGCCAAGATCCAGGAGCCTGTTCAAGGCCTCGCGACCGAAGGGAATCGCTTCCGCGGTGCCCTGGAGCTCGATGTAAAGACCCGCTCCGGTCTTCACGATGTTCATATCGACGTCGGCCTTCGAGTCTTCCGTGTAGGCGAGGTCGAGCATGGGCTCACCGCCGACGATCCCCACACTGGTCGCGGCGACGTAGTCCTGGACGGGCATCGTCCGTATCTGCCCGAGTTCGCGCATCTTCCCGACCGCAAGGACCAGGGCCACGAACGCGCCGGTGATGGAGGCCGTCCTCGTGCCGCCGTCAGCCTGAATCACGTCGCAGTCGAGCGTGATCGTCCGTTCGCCCAGTTCTTCCATCCGTGTGACGGCGCGCAGCGATCGGCCGATCAGGCGCTGAATCTCCTGTGTGCGGCCGCCGACACGCCCTGCGGTTGACTCCCGCTGCGTGCGCGTCCCTGTCGCGCGCGGAAGCATGCCGTATTCAGCCGTGACCCAGCCCTTGCCTGAGTTTCGGCGGAACGGAGGCACACGGTCCTCAACACTCGCGGTGCAAATCACTTTGGTCTTGCCGGACTCAACCAGAACGGAGCCTTCGGCGTGAAGAAGAAAGTTCGGGGTCAGTCGGGTAGGGCGGAGCTGATCAAGGAGACGGCCGTCATCGCGCATCTCCCCACTGTAGTTCAGAATCGATGACTTATGGCCTCTTGATAATCGAGGTGTCGCGTTCGAGCGGGTTTCGGAGATCAATGTGACCGGCCAGCGTGTCGGCTTCCTGGCCATCGATCAGGATCTGCACGCGCCGAATCGTTGGAAGGTTCGCCGTGACCGAATTCACGAGCGCATAGACCGTCAGCAGTTCGGCTGTCGAGCCACCAGGATGACGCGACGTGACCTCGGGACTGAGATCGACGAACGCATCGCCGCGATCGGTCACGTAGAAGGCGCGCAGTCGCGTGCCTTCCGGAATCACGGAGACATAGGGAGACCGTGGCCGCAGCAGTTGTGCCGACACGATCTCGCGACCCTGGGGAACAACCCCTTCCGCGAGCACGATTTCCTGTCGCACGGGCACAAGACTCTGACCGTCGGAACCCGCATAGAAAAGGGTTGCGGTGATATGCCGGACACCCGCAGTGGGTGGAACGAGTTCCGTGTTGGCCGCACTCGCCTCGGCCGGAGCCTCAGAGGGCCGCAGTGCTCGACTGACTGCCCAGCCGGCCAGCACCAGCAGCACCACGGCGACACCGGCGAGCACCAGCCACCGGCGCGTCATCGACTTTCTCGTTCTTCGGCGAGAGCGGAAAACTGCACCACGGTGTCGTGGATCGCTTGCGCGATGTTGTCCTGGTAGCTGTCGGACTGCACGAGCCCTTCTTCCCCGGCGTTGCTGAGGTACGCCATCTCCAGGACGACGGCAGGCATGTTGACGCTGGGTAGAACCCGGAGCGGCAGGTCGAGTGCAGGCCGCGCGCTCATCGTGACCCGCGTCCGAAGCTGCGCTTCAAGCGTCTCAGCGAGGGCAGCAGAGGCATCCAGATGGCGGGCTTGAGCCGTCTCCCATCTGACGAGGTCAACGGTTCGGGTCGTCCCGCCCGGCGCCGGCAGTGCCACGGACTCGTCGTCAACCACTCGCCCTCGGCCGCCGGCGAGCCGGCCCTGGCGCAGCTGGATGACTTCCGCGCCCGCGCTCGCGGGATTGGGAGATGAGTTGAGATGCAGGCTCAGAAAGAGGCCAGCGCGGCTGTTGTTCGCAATGGCCGCACGCTCGTCGAAGCTCACGCGCCGGTCGTCGCTTCGCGTCAGCACGACGCGAACTCCGAGGCTCGACTCGAGCAGCGTTTTCACGCGCTGGGCGATCGCGAGCGTGATGGTTTTCTCCTCCGTACCGGCGACGCCGCGTGTCCCGATGTCCTCGCCGCCGTGCCCAGGATCGATCACGACAACGCTGTAGGGCAATTGCGCTCCCGCCGATGGAAGGGGTGGCTCGACCTGGGGCGTCGGAGTAGCGGTTTCGGGAGAAGGCGCTTGCGCGCGCGGAATCACGCCAAGCAGGAGCACGAGGATGGCTGGACAGAGAGAGGCCGCACCTCGCACGGCTCCATCATCGCACACCGGTCGAGACTTCCAGCGACGTCGGAGTGCCGATGGATTGGCCCTGAACGCCTGAGCTAAGCTGTCTGGGCCGGATCCGCCGGCGCGGGATGTTTGCCGGACAGGAGGAGCGTCGTGAGAGGACAACTGCTTGCCCTGGCGATGGCCGTCATCGGCGCGACGACCGCTGCCCAGGCCCACCATTCGTTCGCTGCCTTCTACCACGAGAGTCAATCGACATCGATTGAGGGGCAGGTTGTGGAGTTTCAATTTCGCGCGCCGCACGCGATGCTCCTGGTCTCGGCCAGAACACCAGAAGGTCGCATGGAGACCTACGCCGCTGAATGGGCCAACCCTCGCCGGCTTGGAAACCAGGGGATCAACAAGGACACGCTGAAGCCGGGGGATACCGTTGTCGTGACCGGCAGTCCGGGGCGAACGGCCTCGGAGTACAAGATCCACCTCAAGGGTATCCGCCGGGCATCCGACGGCTGGTCCTGGGGTGGAGGCCGGCGTTAGGCCACGGCGCTCCGCCACGGACCGTCGGAGTCAGTCCGGTCCGTATCCTGCGAAGGCGTCGAATTGAGCAGGAACTCGTACGCCTTTTCTGGCGTGAGCGGACGCGAGAAGTACGAGCCTTGCGCCAGCGGGCAATTCAGAGCCCGCAGTTGCCGCGCCTGGTGAGGCGTCTCGACGCCCTCGGCAATCACACCCATCCCGAGTTCACGCGCGATGTTGACGATGCTCGTCACGATGGGCGCGTCGCTGAACTCTCCACCGAGCTGGCTGATGAATGCGCCGTCGATCTTGAGCGCGTCCAGACGATAGTGGTGGAGGTAGCTCAGGGACGAGAAGCCCGTCCCGAAGTCATCGAGGTAGAGCTCGACCGGAATCGCTCGGAATCCTTCGAGCCGCTCGATCACCGTTTCCGCGTTGTTGGCCAGGAAGCTTTCGGTAATGTCGAGCTTGAGAGTGCCCGGCAGTAGTCCACTGTCTTTAATCGCTTCGCTGACCTCCTGAACGAGCGTGGCGCGATCGAAGAGCTTCGCCGAGATGTTGACCGTCAGCTGAATGGCGCGGCCCGAGGCCCGCTGCCACTTGGCGACCTGCCGGCACGACTCCATCAGGACCCACCACGTCATCGGGCCGATAAGGCCCGTTTCCTCCGCGACCGGGATGAACTCCGCCGGAGGCGTCATGGTCCCGTCTGCGTGCTTCCATCTGACGAGCGCTTCGAATCCGCAGACCTCTTCCACCCCGAGCCTCACAATGGGCTGGTATTCCAGGCTCAGCTCGCGGCGCTCGACTGCGCGGCGCAGGTGTGTCTCGATGGTCAGACGTTGAACCGCCGAGGCGTGCATCGACGGGTCGAAGGTCTGCGACCGCGCACGGCCCGTTGACTTGGCGTGATACATCGCTGCGTCAGCGTCTCGAAGCAGGTCTTCAGACTTCGCATACGAGCTGCTGCCGATTGCGATCCCCATGCTGGCCGAGGCATAGAGGTCACGGCCATCAATCTCGAAGGCCTCGAGCAGCGCCAGTTGCAGGCGATCGGCGACGGCGTTGGCCGTCGCAGCATCTGGCAGATCGTCGAGGAGCACCGCGAACTCATCGCCACCGAGACGAGCCAGCAGGTCGCCGGGGCGCATCTGCTTGAGAAACCGCCGTGACATCGCCATCAGGAACTTGTCGCCGGCCACATGGCCCAGGCTGTCGTTGACGAGCTTGAAATGGTCGAGGTCCACGAACAGCACCGCGAACATGTAGTCCTTCGACCGCTGCGCGCGGGCCAGCGAGCGATCGAGCATGGCGCTGAAAAGTGTGCGATTGGCAAGGCCCGTGAGGTCGTCGTGCAATGCCGCATGGGCCAGGTCGTCCTGGACGCGTCTGCGCACCGTCACGTCGGTCTGGGACCCGGCGATGCGCGTGGGTGTTCCATCGGCGCCGCGGACCGCGATCCCACGGCAGAGCACCCATCGCGGCGTCCCGTCGAGGTGCATCATTCGGTACTCGTGCTCGAAATGCGGCGTCGCTCCCTCGAGGTGTTGATCGAGCGCCGTGCGAAGAGCCTGGAGATCTTCAGGATGCACGTCGCGAAACCATTGTTCGCTTCGGTCGAGCCGGTCGTGTGCGGACAAGCCGATCATCAGCTTCCAACGGTCCGACACGTAGAAGAGGTCGGACTCCAGGTTCCAGTCCCACAAACCATCGTTGGATCCGGCAGCCGCCATTGCGTAGCGCTGCTCGGATTCCTTGGCGGCGCACAGGGCCTCCATCGACTGGGAATGCAGGCGGCGGATTTCTTCGTTGTGCCGCTGCTCGGATGCGAGGCGATCGAGATAGATCCGGTACGAGCGGAACGTCAGATACACAGGGGCTGACACCAGCGGCAGGAGCCAGCCCGAGTTCATCGTCCACGCGATGACGCCCGCAGCGGCCGCGCCGGCGCCCACGAAATAGCTCGGCGCGGTCCAGAGAAAGTTGTTGTGCCAGACTCGCCAGACCTGCTGCCGAGTTGAGAGCCCGATGGCGGCGGCCATCATTGCGGTGTTGAGCATGTAGTACACGAGCACCGCGGCGACGAACGGCCGAACCAGGTGCGAATCGAACACACCTGCGCTGCCACCCAGAACTGTGAACACCCATCCGGCCGACGCCATTGTCAGCACGAGCGCCGCCGCACTGAACAGAATGCGATGGAGGGCGTTGCGGCGTGACGTGCCAAACGCCGATTGCGTCATCGCGCTCACAGCCGCCACGGCCATCGTCGGATGAGGGCCCAGCACGAGGAGCGACGCGAAATCTACGGTGTAGGACACGGAGAGGTTCGACGAACCCGTGCCCAGCGGAAGACGGACTTTGACTGCCGACGCAAGCGACGATGCGAGCGCGAACCCCAGAAACAATGGGACATTCACGTCGCTCGTCGGAAAGTTGAGGACGAGCACCGCGGTGCCGACCAGGACCGTCCCGATGACGAGGGCACGGGCTGAAATCGGGAGGCCGTGAATGTTGGTGGTGAGAGACGCCGCCGACATGGGATTGTCAGTCCTGGGACAGGTCCCAGGTGATCTTCCGTCGGGGACGAGAGATTGTGGGCCGGCGTTCTGACCTGTGTCTCGACAACGTGCACTGCTCCATGGCGTCGAGACTGAGCAAGGGGCGCACCATGTTTCGATTCCGCAGCGAAGTGAGCAATAACAGGCTTTAGTTACAGCGACTTGAAGGCGGATGAGGAGGGAAGGTCTCTTTCGGTGCCATGCCATTTATTGGCACACGGGATCCAGATGCGTAGGAGCCCCTAAACCATGTATATACTTTGGGTTGCAGCTGCCCAATCCCGCCGAACCCCACCTGCGTATTGCGACGAGACACGAGTGACAAATAAGGACACAAAGAGTGGGGGCATCTTCACGCTATGACATGTCGTAAGTGCGGCACCGACATCGCCGCCAATGCCTTGATCTGCTACCGCTGCGGCACGGCGACAGCCGAGCCGCGGGTGCAGCCACCGACAACGGGGTCAGTCTTCGACCGTCCACGGCGGCGCTGGCCCATCGTTCCGCTCACCATCGCCGCGATCATCATCGCGATCATTCTCTGGTTCCTGTTCGGAACGCCCCTGGGTGCAATCCCAGAGCTACCGGCCAGCAATGACCACGAAGAGACGAAGGCCACGAAGACTAGTCAGCTATCTGACGATATTCGTGCGGACTTCGGGTTATTCGTGGCGCACGGGCCTGAGATGGGGATTGCGCTTGGCGGTCACGGCGCCTGGCTGTAACCAGGCATTCCACGCCTACCGCCTTGCGGGTGCGGGCGATGCCGCGAGCCGTCGTTCGATCTGCGGGAGCGCGTCGAGGACGACCTCTCCGACGATCTGCAGGCTGCGGGCGCTGACACGGTCGAGGTCGTCCTGCGCCGTGTGCCAGGCGGGGTAGTCGAGGTCGATGATGTCGATCGACGGGATGCCCGCGCGAACGAACGGCATGTGGTCGTCGTCTATCGTCGTCTCTTCCGCCGGGAAGTTCGACCGGTAGCCGAGCCTGGCTGCCGACGCCCACACGATATCGTTGAGCCATCCGGTCGAGTTGGAGTCGCGCCGGATGTTGAGATTCCGATCGCCAATCATGTCGAGCAGCACCAGCGCCCGGAGGCTGTTCAACGTGCCCGCTTTTTGTGCCGCTTCGACATAGCGCCTGCTGCCGTAGGTATTGTCGTTGTTGCGGTTCCAATCGACCACGGCTTCTTCGCCGTCAAAGAAGATCAGTTCGATCGTGAACTCGTTCTGCCGGGACTTCAGCAGGCGGCCGAGCTCCAGGACAGCAGCGGTGGATGACGCGCCGTCGCTCGCACCAACAAAACGGAACTCGCGGAAAAGCTTGGTGTCGTAGTGGGTGGCGAGCGCGATGCGCTCGGGCCGCCGGCCTGGGATTGTCGCCACGAGGTTGATCAGCCGTGTCTGGCCAATCGGCGTCTTGACGTCGAACGCTTCCTCACGAACCGCGATTCCAGCCGCCTTCAGCTGCGAGACGATGTATTCGCGGGTCTGGGCGAGGGCCGAAGAGCCCGCCGGCCGTGGCCCGAAGGCCACCTGCCGGCGCAGATGCTCATAGGCGCGCCCGCTGTCGAAGGATGCGGTGGCGGGCGCCTGATTCCCGGCGTTTGCCGCGCAGCTGAGGAGCGCTGAGGCGAGCAACGTCGCGCCTAGTACGGCCCGACCGCTCGCTCCGCGCTGTCGCACCTCTGGCCCCTACTTCCTCTTCTCGATCGGCACATAGTCCCGTCGCGCCGAGCCTGTGTAGATCTGGCGCGGCCGTGCGATCTTCTGCTCGGGATCCAGGATCATTTCCTCCCACTGTGCGATCCATCCTGCGGTGCGCGGGATGGCGAACAGCACGGGGAACATCGTGACCGGGAACTTCATGGCCTCGTAAATCAGGCCGGAGTAGAAGTCCACGTTTGGATAGAGCTTGCGGGTGACGAAGTAGTCGTCCTGCAACGCAATCCGCTCGAGCTCGATGGCGATCTTGAGGAGCGGGTTGGTGCCCGTGACTTCGAACACTTCGTCGGCCGTCCGCTTGATGATCTTGGCTCGCGGGTCGTAGGACTTGTAGATTCGGTGACCGAATCCCATCAGACGTCCTTCGCCGGCCTTGACCCTCTTGATGAAGCCCGGCACGTTGTCGATGCTGCCGATCTCGGCGAGCATGCGCAGTACCGCTTCGTTGGCCCCGCCGTGGAGAGGACCGTAGAGCGCCGCGGCCGCACCGGCCATCGCTGAATACGGATCGACCTGCGAGCTGCCGATGGCGCGCATCGCGCTCGTACTGCAGTTCTGCTCGTGGTCCGCGTGCAGGATGAACAGCACGTCCAGTGCCCGTTCCAGCGCCGGCGGAACCTTGTACTTCAGCTCGGTCATCTTGAACAGCATGTTCAGGAAGTTGCCGGTGAAGCTCAGTTCGTTGTCGGGTTGGTTGTAGGGGCGGCCGATGCTGTGGCGGAAGGCGTAGGCGGCGATGGTGGGGACTTTCGCGATGAGGCGGTGAATCTGCTTCTTTCGCGACTGCTCATCGAAGATGTTCTTGGCGTCCGGGTAGAACGTCGAGAACGCGCCCACCGTGCTGAGGAAGACGCCCATCGGGTGCGCGTCGTACTGGAACCCTTCCATCAGCTTCTTGATGTTCTCGTGGAGCATCGTGTGCTGCGTGATGTCGTGGGTCCAGCTCGCCAGCTGTGCCGACGTCGGGAGCTCGCCAAAGAGAATCAGGTAGGCGGTCTCCAGATACGTCGAGTGTTCGGCGAGCTGCTCAATGGGATGCCCCCGATACTCGAGGATGCCCTTGTCGCCGTCGATGTAGGTGATGCGACTGCGACACGCGGCGGTGTTCATGAACGCCGGGTCGTAGGTCATCAGCCCGGCGTCGTCGGTCCCGGCCTTAATCTGCCGGAGATCCGTCGCACGAATGACGCCGTCTTTGATGGGGATCTCGTACTGTTTGCCAGTACGGTTGTCGGTCACGCTGAGCGTATCGGCCATAAGAGCGAGAGGGGCTGCTGTTAAGCGTCAGAATCTGGGTTGTTGTCCGGGGCGGGGATCGGTTCGCCAGCAATACGGTACCGCTCTTCGGCCCATCTCGCCAGGTCTTCGTTCCGGCATCGCTCGCTGCAGAACGGCCTCCAGCGGTCGTCCACGGGATGCCGACGGCACTGCACGCAGAGCCGCGCCTCGCCCATCCGACCCATTTTAATCAATTTGGGGCGGCGTGCTGAGAAAACTACTCGGTGGGTTCCGCCGGGGGTAGATGCCGGACGTCGAGGGCCGACACCATGAAGATCACGTCCTCGGCGATGTTGGTGGCGTGATCGCCGATTCGTTCGAGATGCCGGGAGATCAGAATCAGGTCGAGCGCCGGTTCCACGATGGTGCCATCCTCGAGCATGCAGGCCAGAAGGTCCCGAAACACGAGCGTTTTCAGGCTGTCGAGCCGGTCGTCCTCGCTGAGCACCTGCTTGGCGAGGGTGGTGTCGCGCTGGACGAAGGCATCGAGCGAATCACGCAGCATGAGCTGCGCAATCTCACCCATCTGTGGAATATCGATGAGTTTCTTGACCGGCGGATGGTTGATGTAGCGCTGGGCCGCCTCGGCAATGTTGACCGCCAGGTCGCCGACCCGCTCCAAATCGGTATTGATCTTGACCGCCGCGACAATTGACCTGAGGTCCGTGGCCATGGGCTGGTAGAGCGCCAGCAGCGTAAAGCACCGGCTGTCCACCTCGATGTGCAGCTCGTTGATCGGTTCGTCCCCCCGGATGACACGTTCGATCGCCGCCGTGTCCCTGGTGACGAGACCCTGCACTGCCGCCCGCACGCGTTCCTCAGCCAGGCCGCCCATTTCGAGCAGCCGTGCCTGAAGTGCCTCGAGCTCTTCCTGGAAGTGTCGAACAACGCGTTCCATGGCTACCCGAACCGTCCGGTCACATAGTCCTCCGTCACCTTTTCCGCTGGAGCGGTGAACATCTTATCGGTGCGATCGTACTCAACCAAACGCCCAAGCCAGAAGAACGCGGTGAAATCCGAGACCCGCGCGGCCTGCTGCATGTTGTGGGTGACGATGACGATCGTGTAGGTCTTCTTCAGGTCGTACACCAGTTCTTCGATGCGCTGCGTGGCGATGGGATCGAGCGCCGACGCCGGCTCGTCCATCAGCAGGATGTCGGGGCGCACGGCGAGGGCCCTGGCAATGCACAGTCGCTGCTGCTGACCACCTGACATGGCGAGCGCAGAGGTCTGCAGCCGGTCCTTGACCTCATCCCAGAGAGCGGCCTGTCGCAGGCTTTCCTCGACCCGTTCAGCCAGCTCGGACCGCGTGCCCGCCATGCCGTTGATCCGAAGGCCGTACGCGATGTTGTCGAATATCGACTTCGGGAACGGATTCGACTTCTGAAAGACCATCCCTACCCGGCGGCGCAGGGCGACGACGTCGATGCCGGGGCCGTAGATGTCGGTTCCGTCAATCAGAACCTTCCCTTCGACACGAGTCCCCGGGATGATGTCGTTCATCCGGTTCAGCGTGCGCAGGAAGGTGCTCTTGCCGCAGCCGGATGGTCCAATGAACGCCGTGACCACGTTGGGATGAATACGGATCGAAATATCCGTGAGTGCCCGGGTGCTCCCGTACGAAAAGTTGAGTGACTCCGCGTGGATCTTCACCGGGCGATCGACGGGCGGGTGCTGATGCTGACTGCTGCGACTGGCCAGCGCACCGAGCGCGGTGAGACGTGTCGCCGGATCGCTCATGACAGCTTCTTCTGGTAGTGGTCACGAAGCCAGATGGCGGCAGCGTTCATCGTGAGGAGCAGCGCCAGCAGCACGAGAATGCCGGCCGCGGCGTTGGCCTGAAACTCGACCTGGGGACGGGACACCCAGTTGAAGATCTGGATCGGCAGCACGGTGAAGGGCGACCACAGGCCGTCCGGCGCGAATGCCACGAATGTCAGTGCGCCAATCGAGATGAGCGGCGCCGTTTCCCCGATGGCCCGTGAGAGCGCCAGGATCATACCGGTGAGGATGCCGGGAAGCGCGATGGGCAACACCTGGTACCACACCGTTTGCCACTTCGTGGCGCCGAGCGCGTACGACCCTTCACGAATCGAAGGAGGCACCGCACGCAACGCTTCCCGTGTAGACAGGATGATCACGGGCAGCACAAGCAGCGCCAGCGTCGAGGCGCCCGCCAGCACGCTCCGTCCCATGCCCATCGCGCGAACGAACAACCCGAGTCCGAGCAGCCCGTAGATGATCGACGGGACCGCTGCGAGGTTCGTGATGTTGATCTCGATGATCCGCGCCATCAGGTTTCGCCGCGAGTATTCCTCGAGATAGATGGCCGATGCGACCCCGATCGGCACCGCGAGCGTACCGGTGACCAGGATCACCAGCATGCTCCCGGACAGTGCATGCCAGATACCGGCGTTGGCGGCGCGTCTCGAGGGAAAACCTGTCAGGAAGTCCCATGACAGACGGCTGAACCCATCGCGCCAGACATCGGTGATGAGGGCGATGAGCGACCCCAGCGCCAAAATCAGAATGAGCAGCGCCAGCGCCTGAAACGCCAGATCGAGGAATCGACGGCGCGCGATGGCTCGTTGAACGCCGCCGTCCGCGAGTGACGTGCCCGTCACGAGTACTCCTCACGGAACCGCGCGCGCAGCCAGGCGCTGACGAGGTTCAACATGAACGTGCCCAGGAAGAGCAGCATGCCGACGGCGAAGATCGTGCGGTACTCGAGCGTGCCTTGTGGCGTGTCGCCCAGGCTCACCTGCACGATGTAGGCAGTCATGGTTTCGATGGGCACCAATGGATTCGCTGTCAATCGCGGCTGCTGTCCGGCGGCAATGGCCACGATCATCGTTTCACCGATGGCCCGCGACGCGGCCAGGATACACGCAGCTGTGATACCCGAGAAGGCGGCAGGCAGCACCACCCGCAGGCTCGTCTGCATCTTCGTGGCGCCGAGCGCGTACGCACCTTCGCGGAGACCGCGCGGTACGGCCTGCATGGCGTCTTCGGACAGCGACGACACCAGCGGGAGGATCATGATCCCCATCACGATGCCGGGGCTCAGCGCGTTGAACCCGGCCAACCCCGGCAGTACCTGCTGCAACAGGGGTGTCACGAACAGCAACGCGAAGTATCCGTAGACCACAGTTGGTACGCCCGCCAGGATCTCGAGGATGGGCTTGACCATGCGGCGGACGCCGAGCGGCGCGTACTCGCTGAGGTAGACCGCGCTCAGCAGCCCCATTGGAAGGGCCACTGCCATCGCGATTGCCGACACCATCACCGTGCCGGCGACGAGCGGGAGGACGCCGAAGCTTGGCGTGGCAAAGAGGGGGGTCCAGTTGGTGCCGAACAGGAAATCTGTGACCGGCACCTCACGCAGGAACGCAAACGTCTCGATCGTCAGGACCAGAATGATGCCGGCCGTTGTCCCGATCGAGAGCAGAGCGCAGAGTAACAGCGCCCACTCAATGAGTGGTTCGAACCGTTTCATGCCTCGACGTTGCTCGGCATGACCCTGAGCCGGTCCAAGGGTCACTGTTCCCGGGTCAGCAGATCTTCGAGGGTCAGGCCGACCTGCGAACCACCCGCGCCAAACGCCGTCCCCACCTTTCGATCGGCAAAGTGCTTTCGCGCAAGGTCGTAGATCTGCGGTGTGAGCTCGATGTAGCCGACCTCCTGCGTGAGGTCGGTCCGGCTGAAGAACATCTCCACGAACTGCTGGATCTCCGGCCGATCGGCCGCCGTGCGCGTGACGTAGATGAAGAGCGGACGCGAGAGCGGTTGATAGGTGCCGTCACGAACGGTTTGAGCGGTTGGAATGATCGGCCCGTCTCCGTTGTCAGCTTTCCCGTCGTCCACCGGCACGATTTTGAGTTTTGAGCTGTTGGCCTCGACGTAGGCCAGTGGAAGGAAGCCCAGTGCGAGTTCGTCGCTGCCGATGCCCTGCACGATGACGTTGTCGTCTTCGCTGGAGGTGAAGTCGCCTCGGCTCGCGCCTTCTTTGCCGACGGTGGCCTCGGTGAAGTAGTCGTAGGTGCCGGAATCGACCCCTGCGCCGAACAGCCGGATCTCCCGGTTTGGCCAGGACGCGCGGATCTGGTTCCAGCGCAGGACCTTGCCCTGTGCCTCAGGAGCCCAGAGTGTTTTGAGCTCAGCAACGGTGATCGACGTGGCCCAGGTGTTCTTGGGGTTCACGACGATCGCGAGGCCGTCGTATGCAATGGGGAGTTCGATATATTCGACACCCGCCGTCTTGCAGGCCTCGATCTCGGCCGGTCGTATAGGCCTCGATGCGTTGCTGATATTGATTTCGTCGCGGCAGAACTTCTGGAACCCGCCTCCAGTACCGGAGATGCCGACGGTAGGGGTCCGAGTGTTCGTGTTCGCTTTGCCGTACTCTTCAGCCACGGCTTCGGCAATTGGAAAGACTGTGCTGGATCCGTCAACGGTGATCAGCTCCGCGGCCGGGGCGGCGTTGCCCTCGGTTGCGGGCGCGTTACTTCCTCCACCGCACGCGCTTGCCAGGATAGTGAATGCGACAGCACCGGCGGAGCGCAGGAATCCGTGAGTCATATGACATTCACGGTATCCAAAGGGAATTTCGCAGTCATTTCATTTGTGTTAAATCCATGTAAATGCCAGATCAAGGACGAGTCGGCGCGCCCGACATCCGCGAGATAAAGTAGCCACGCCTCCGTGCCTGCCGTCACCGTCATCATCAACCCCATCTCAGGCACCAACGGCCGGCCGGGCATGGCCCGGGCGACGTCCGACCTGGCGGCGTCGCTGGTTGCTGCCCGAGGCCTGGACGCGCAGGTGCTGTTGAGCGAACGCGTCGGGCACGCACGCGAACTCGCACGTGCGGCGATCGCGAACGGCTCGACTCGAGTGCTGGCGTGGGGAGGCGACGGCACGGTCAACGAAGTGGCATCGGCCCTCGTCTTCAGCCCCGCCAGGCTCGGGATCATCCCCAGCGGTTCCGGCAATGGCCTGGCGCGCGAGCTCCGTATTCCCCTGGATCCCGCCCGAGCTTTCGCGGTTGCGCTTGAGGGACGTGAGTGCATCATCGACGGGGGAGAGTTCGACGGACGATGGTTCTTCAACGTGGCGGGGGTGGGGATCGACGCGGAGGTCGCGCATCGATTTGCTGCCGTCGGCCACCAGCGGCGTGGGCTCCGACGCTATCTGGAGATTGCCGCGCGGGAATTCTTCAGCTACAGGTCGCGGTCCTACGTCATCACTACCGATGGGGAAATCCATCGCGTCAGTGCCCTCATTGTGGCGATTGCGAACAGCCGGCAGTACGGTAACGGCGCCCTCATTGCCCCCTCGGCCGCGTTGGATGACGGTCAGCTCGACGTGGTGATCGTTGGAGCTCGTTCGGCCCTCGCAGTGCTGCTGCAGGTGCCGCGGCTTTTCACCGGGCGAATCTCCCGCGCCCCCGGTGTCACGACCGTCAAGGCCACTGAGATAACGATCACCTCAGACCAGCCGATGCCGTACCATCTGGACGGCGAACCGTTTCCAGGTTCGAGAGCGATCACCGCGCGTGCCCGTCCTGGCGCGTTGCGCGTTGCCGTGCCTCTCGACGCGCCGCTTGATCTGCTGGCATCACGCTGACGGGGGCTGGCGTGTTCCCGTGACCCGCGATAGGAGCGCTTCATGAAACTGTTCCGCCTCTCGGTGTTCGCCGCGGTCGGACTTGTCGTTCTTGCGGGAGCGCTGGTCGCGACTCAATCGCCTCCGCCGGACACGCCGCGCTTCGTGGTTGATCCGGGCTGGCCCAGGATTCCCAACAACTGGCAGTTCGGGCAGGTGGCCAGCGTGTCGGTGGACAACCAGGATCACGTCTGGGTGTTGCAGCGTCCTGGGACGT
>JABFSA010000029.1 GCA_013140775.1 Acidobacteriota bacterium
TTTCGAAGCCTTTTCCTGCGGCTTGCTTTTCCCATTCCGATCTCTGCGGATTGTGGATACTAGCCTGTCGCTAAGGGGGTTGGGTTCTGGGAAGCGGAGTGCCGATGTCTCTAACGATCAACGCCGTCGGGTTACCAAAAGCGGTTGGTTCCTTACAGCGACCGCATACCGGTCCTCCCGTTCCATAAACAACCCCTTCAGGGACAGCTCGAGACGAGCGACGAGACTCGAGAATTGCTGGCATCCGCGCGGGGCGAAAGCCAAAGGACTTCGGCACACACCGCTCGCGGCCCAGAACTCCTGATGATCCTCGATCTGATTGCGGCGGATGATCGGCTTAATGTTTATAGGGGTGAACTCGAAGTGCGCCCACCAGGTGCGCCCACCACTGCCCAGGACCTGAGGCGGTCGGTAAGCGTTTGACGACTTTCGACCAGGAATCTCTGAAGGAGGCTATTTGTCAGGTTTGCCGGACTGAGAGCAAGGCCAGTTCATCAAGAAGGCTTACCATTGGCCGTCTGCGGCCAACCTATGGCGGTCCTCTCCTTTCTCGGAATCGCTCTCACAGTATTCGCGATATTCGGGCTGGTCCTCATGACGAGCGCGTATGCGACGGTCATTGCCCACGCGATGGCGCGGCGAAAGGGCTATCACTCGGTTGGCGCGAAGGTGGTTGTCGGAGTCGGCCTACTCGGTTGGCTTGTGGTGTTCGTCGCGCTGTTGATGTCGGATTGGTGGCTCCTGACCTTCGTCAGCCCGGTTGCCGCACCGATGGTCATGGTCCTCCTCGTGCGGGTCCTGCCCCGTCGCCGCACGCGTCATTTCGGTCGAAGGCATGGCACACGTCAACTGGTGATCGCTGGCTGGATTACGGGGATTACTGGCGCTTTCGCGACGACGCTTGGCCTTTCATTCGTGGTTCGGCCGATCACTTCCTCGTCCGAACTCGCTGTTCTCGCAATGCTAGCGATTCTCGGGTGGGTTCTTTGGTTCGTCATCGGACAAGCTCTGATCGCTGCCGGTCGGTTCGCCCAGCGCCAGCCGACGCTCGACGCTGCGTTTGTCAAGGATCCACGCCCACCGGTGCTCTATGTACGCCCGTTTGACACCGAGCGCCTGCCGTTCGTCCTGGGGGAATCGTACCGGTACGCTCGCTTTTATCGCGGGCATGGAGGACCGGGTCAAGGCGTCCCTGTAATGATCGCGCTCGAGAACTACCTCTCCGATCCCATCTCGCGGAGGATTGGCCCGTTTGTCGCGCTCGGCAGCCCCGAGGATCTCATCCCACCCATGGGTGGGGCACTGCGAAAGTACGCCACGGACGAAGGGTGGCAACGAGAGTTCGATCAGCTCGCGCGGTCGGCCGCGGCAATTGTCCTCGAAGTTCGCGAATCGGCGAACCTCAACTGGGAACTGGAGCACATACGACGCTGCGGGTTGCAGCAGCGCTTGATCGTTCTAACGGAGCATCCCACGTGGCGGCGATTGAAGAGCGCAGCGCTTTGGGCTTGGCTCGAGTCGCTAATGGGATTTTCCAAACCTTCGTGGTCTGACTTTGTGAGCGCGCTGGGGAAGCTTGGGTACGAGATGACGGAGGCCGATCCGGGGCCTGGCTCGATCGTCACTTTCAACGCCAATGGCCGCGGCGTGATTCTCACGACATGTGCTGATGTGCCGACGGACTACGTCACATCGATTGGCCTGCACGTGGCAAGGTCAGGGCGATGACGACGCCAGTAGGACCTCTGACTTGTGGCGACCCACTTCCCCGCTCCGCGATGCTCGCACGGACACACATGCGCGCACCTCTCCTCAATCCTCGATCTTCTTGAAGCAGCCGTTCTGCTGGCGGCAGTCCCCGATCCGCTGCGGCGTGGCCGGTCGCTGCGGCTGACGGTACGCCGACCTGCGCTTGCCCAGATCCGTTCCCGTCGACACCGGGGTGGAGTGACCTGCGCGCTCCATTCGAGACTGGCCTCCGGCTAGAACAGGAACTTCAGAGCCAGCTGGACCACCCTCGGGTCGAGCGCGCTCGTAATCGACCCGAAGTTCCCCGCTCCGTGTGTGGCGGCCGCGGCGCCGAAGTTCGTGGTGTTCAGCAGGTTGAACACTTCGGCCCGCAGTTCCACCGCACGCTCGCCACCCATCGGGAAGAGGTGCATGACCGAGAGATCGACAACGCGGTAGGACGGTCCCCGCACGGGATTGCGAGAGGCAGTGCCGAGGGAGAACTGGTCCGCTGTGGCGAACGCCGCCGTGTTGAACCATCGCACGGTCGTGCGTTCGTCGGACGGCAACTCCGGGTCGCCCACCAGGTTCGGCCGCTGTGTGGTGAACCCCGCGTAGCCCAATGAGTTCGCCTGTGTCACGGCCACGGGGACACCCGACTGCAGCGTGACCACCGACGCGATGCTCCAGTTGCTCACGAGCGCGCCCAGCACGCCACCGGGTTGGCTCGAGCGCCCGGTACCGAATGGCAGATCCCAGACCACCGACGACCCGAAATAGTGCGGAATGTCCCCGGTGGAATAGTCATAGTCGCGGCCCAGGTTCCGGCTGTCGGCAACGGCCGCGTTCGTGAGCGGCCCGGTCAGAATCGACGCGTCAAAGACCGACGACGCGGTGTCCTTCAGCGTCGAGCGCGTGTAGGCGGCGGAGTACGTCAAGCCGCGCGAGAATCGCTGACGGATGCTGATCGCCACGCCCTGATAGCGGCTCACGCCGACGTTGTTGCGGTAGAGGCTGACGGCCGTGTATTCGGGGAACGGCTTCATCAACTGCGCAACGGTGACTGTCGGGTCGCCGATGGAGGAGGAACGCGGCACGATCCCGAAATACGGGTTCGGCACTCTCGCAAGCAGGGCCGGACCGAGCTGCAACTGCTCTTCCGTCAGCTGATTCATGTTGCTGTCGGGAACACCGACGTTCGTGATCTTCGAGCCGAGGTACGACAGCTCGACCGCTGTGTTCGGCGTCAGCTCGCGCTGCACTGACACGTTCCACTGCTGCGCATATCCAGAGCCGAGATCGCTGTTCACCGCGAAGACACCCTGACCGAGCCCCGCCGTTGGCGTGGGCGCAACGACGGAAACGGAAGGACCGTTGGCGAGCACGAATGCCGGCGTGATGTTGTCCAGTGTCCGCTGGGTGACCTCCTGCAGGAACGGGAAGGTCGGCGTGGTGAACGGCGTGGTGATCCCGGCCATCTCGATCCAGACGAGTCCGTAGCCAGAACTGACGACGGTTCTGTCGGTCACACGATAGACAGCACCGAACCGCGGGCCAACATTGTTTTTCTTGAGTGGCCGCACGGGCTTGTCGCCGGGATAGTCGAGCCGGCGCGTCTCCAGGTTGAATACTGCCGTCTGGCCGTTGATCTCGGTTGACGGAAAGTTGAGCGTGTATCGCAGCCCCGGGTTGATCGTGAGCCGATCCGTGACCTTCCAGTCGTCCTGAATGAAGTATTCCTGGAAGCGCGCGCGCTCCTGAATCTTCGTCTGCTGAAACGTAATCGCAAACGTCTGGACCTGTCCGAGCAGAAAGCTCGCAAACGCATTGCCAGTGCCAGTCACGCCCGGCAGATCGCTTCCGACGGCGCTGAAGGCGAAATTACCCGTCGGCCACGGAGGCTGGATGACGTTGAGACGCGCCCAACGCCAGTCGAAGCCCATCTTGATCGTGTGCCGCCCCTTCAGCCACGTCAGCGAATCGGCGACCTCGGACACGCTCGTGCTGAAGTCCGACGCGGTGTTCATCGGCGACCCGAGCTGCTGATAACCGTTCACGGTAAACGTGGGCATCGCGTTCGGAAACAGCGGCGCCTGCGGCAATCCCCGAATACCGAGCACTGAGCCGGCCGGTCCCGACAGTTCCGCCGCCGTGCGCGTGACCGACCGACGTGTGTCGCCAAAACGGAACTCGTTGAGCAGGTTGCTCGTGAAGGTGTGCTGGTAGTTGGACGCAAACGCCCACGACCGCGTCTTCTGAGGTCCAATCGCGATGCTCCCCGCCGGGATGGCGCCGCCGCCGTCAGGGAATGCCGTGACCGGGTCCGCGCGATCCTGGAAGTACGTCAGCCGACCGAACGCCTGGTCCCGGCCGGTCCCGAACTTGTGGTCGATACGAATATCGCCCTGTTCCTGATCGTTGATCTCGTCGGCCGTGCGTGTGTAGTTGTTGGCGGTCCCGGCAGACGTCGGAAGCGGATACCGCTCCAGCAACGCGAGCGCCACGGGGTCCATGGCGCTTCTGGGAATCGCGTTGTTCGTAAACGGCTGTCGAGTCGAACCAACGGTCGTCGTCGGGTCATAGATCATCGGCACCCGGCCGGCGATGGGTTCCGAGAAGACGCCCTGACGCTGCAGCAGCGTCGGGATGGTTGACGCGACGGTTCGTGCGATGCGCTGACGCTGTCCCTGATAGTCCGCGAAGAAGAAGGTGCGGTCCTTCACGATGGGCCCGCCCACCAGGCCGCCGAACTGGTTCCGTCGATACGGGGGCTTTGTCGCGCTGGCCGACTGAAAGTAGTTTCGCGCGTTGAGACGCTCGTCACGGAAGAACTCGAACACGCTGCCGTGGAAGGCGTTGGCACCAGATTTTGTCGTGAGATTCACCACCCCGCCGTTGAACCGGCCAAACTCCGCAGGCGGGCTGTTACTCTCGATTTTGAACTCCTGAATCGCGTCAACGATCGGGTAGTAGGCCACCTGCCCTGGCTCCGGCTGCAGCACTGAAATGCCGTCGAAGAGATATTCGTTTGTGCGCGGCCGGCCGCCGTTGATGCGCGGCAGGACGGAGTTGGGAGGGAGCGCCACACCCGGTGCGATGGCCGCGAGCATGATGAAGAGGCGTCCGTTGAGAGGCAACTGCACGACCTGCTCGTGCTCCACCACCGTTCCAAGACTTCCGGTCTCAGCCCTCACGATCGGTGCGTCGCCGACCACCGTCACCTGCTCCTGCAAGTCGCCGACAACGAGGTCGAAATCGACGGTGGCCTTCTCACCAGTCGCGAGTCGAATCCCTTCGCGCCGAACCGACTTGAACCCCGCCAGTTCGACGTCGAGGCGATACTCACCAGGCGCCAGGCTGGCCGCCGTATACACACCCTCGCCGGTCGAGACAACGACCCGCTGGAGATTCGTGCGCACGTCGGTCACGGCAATGCTGGCGCCAGGGACCGCGGCGCCTGCTTGATCTTTCACGATACCGGTGATGGCACCGGCGGCCGTCTGAGCACTGACGTTCGAGACGAAGACGATACAGAGACACGCAATTGCCAGACCCACTGAGACAGCGCGATTGATAGCCACAGGCCACTGACTCTATAGCGAATCTATACGGTGATCAAACTCGACTTAATCAGGTCTAAATTGACAACATCTCAGTCCTGGATTTTAGACTCACGGTTCGGGATTCGGAAAACACTTGTCTCGGGAGTGTTACGATCCGCACTCCAATGGCTTTGTTCACGATGAGATCGGCGGCCGAGCAGCTCGGCGTCGCGTATTCGACATTGAAGCGGTGGGTTCATACGGGCCACGTGCGGACGACGCGGACAGAAGGCGGGCACCATCGGGTATCCGACAACGAGATCGCTCGACTGATCTCCCGGCAGGAACCAGAGGGACGGAGTCGCAGGGCCAGCGCTGGAGACGATGAGCTGCTGGTGGGACTGAGCGCTCGCAACCGGCTGCACGGGTTCGTGGAGGAAGTCAGGATCGATGGCCTCCTCGCGCAGATCCGGATGCGCGTCGGCGATCAGTCGCTGACCGCCGTCATCACCGCGGATGCCGTACGCGCCCTCAAACTGCGACGTGGAGACGACGCCCTGGCGATCATCAAGTCCACGGAAGTGATGATCGCGCGTGCGGGTCACGTCGTCGAGGCGCCGCGCAAGAGAGCCCGCAAGACCTAGAACAGTCCCCGGCGTCCGAGCCCCAGTTCTGGGGTCCTCTCCCCTCCTGGACCTGGGTTATATCTATGGGTCGAACCATGCCTGTCGCGAGGCGGGCCACGATCCGGTCCGGCTGGCGTCAGGCTCTCCACACGTTGTTGTGAGGTTGCTCATGCGTCGAACTGTCGTTCTCATCGTCCTTGCGACCGTCTGCGTGGTCGCCGTCTGGAGTAGTACTGCGTCCGCACAGCAGAATCGTCCTGGCTTCTTCATCACGAGCGCCGGTTCCGGCACCGGCGATCTCGGTGGCCTGAACGGCGCCGATCAGCGTTGTCAGCAGCTGGCCAAAGCGACCAGTGCAGGCAACAGAACCTGGCGTGCGTACCTGAGCACGACGGGACAGGGAGGGGTGAACGCGCGCGATCGAATAGGCGCGGGCCCCTGGTACAACGTCAAGGGCGTGCTCATCGCGCAGAACCTTGCCGAGCTGCACACCGACAAGGCGAACATCAACAACGACACCGCGCTCGACGAGCAGGGCCGCGTCATCAATCCCGCGGGCGGCGCGAACCGGCACGACATCCTGACCGGGTCGAATACCGAGGGCCGGGCCACGGACATGACGTGCAACAACTGGACGAGCAGCACCACGGGAACGGCCATGCTCGGACATCACGACCGCCTGACGTTCGGCAAGCCCGGCTCGCCGTGGAACTCGGCTCACCCGTCGAAGGGTTGCACCGCCGACAATCTCCGCGCCACCGGCGGCGCCGGACTCCTCTACTGCTTCGCCGCGGACTGATACCTCGGGCTCGCGCCCATCCTTCAAGGCTGGGCGGGCGATCAATGTGTGCGGGGCTGGAGTTGGCATCTCCAGCCCCGTTTCTCTTTCTACTCCCGGATGCCACTTGGGTTGGGGGAAGCGAAGCCCTGTGGAGGTCAGGCCGACGTGATCGCCTGACCGCCCGAGAAGACGCGAGGGACCAGCCAGCTCACGGAGCTGGCGGCCAGCGGCCGCGCCGGTCCTCGCAGGGCGGTCCGGCCACCGGAACCGGGATTCGCCACCCCAAGCCGAGTGGCATCCGGGAGCAATCTGGAGGCAGGTCGGTCAACGACTCGCGTTCGACACGATCTCGGTGAGCCTCAGATCCTCGGGGCGGACGCGGACCACCTGCCCCTTCTCGAAGAACGCATAAAACAGCAGAATGCCGTTGGATGTGGAGTACTGCCACCGCGGTCCGGTCACTTCGACGGGCGCACCGAACAAGGCACGTATCTCTGCTTCCGTCTTGCCCATCAGTGACTTGGTCGTCTCAGACTCCGGCACGCTGGGAGGCGCCTGTTGCTGCCGCAGCGCCAGTTGGGCGCCCCGCATCGAGTTCCCCATCGTGTTGTTGCCCTCGTGACAGGCGTACTCGTACATCTGATACGGCTCGGTCGTCACGGCACCCAGGTTGTCTTCGTAGCGCAGCACGCGGTCTTTCTCCCACGGCTGCATGAACGTCCAGGGCCGGGTCCATGTCTTCGCGTCGGTGATCGTGACGTAGTAATGGATGCGGTTGCGGGCCATCGGCACGAAGCGCTCAACCACGTGGAAGTTCCCGAACGGAATCCCTTCCGGCACGGACGCGCCCACGGAACCACCGCTCTGCTTGTTCGTATAGCTTGTCGTTTCCACAACCAGCGTGTTGCCTTCCCACCGGCCGCGGGAGTCGCCCATCCATCCGCCCATGGTGCCGCCGAGATGCGGCCGTCCGTCGAGCGGAATAATGCGGGTATTCAAGCGTTCGTGCGCCAGCATCACCCAGCCGGGTGACTGCATCAGATACTGCGCGCTGTTGTAACCCATCGTGGACGTTGGGACTTGTGCGGCAATGCATCGCTCGGCAAGGTCGTAGTCGGTCCAGTGACGAATCTCCACGGCTTCGGTGCTGTTGGGATCTGTCGGAGGATGCAGACGGACGTGCTCGCGCTGAATAGCAACGGCTTCCGGCGTCATGGGCGGAAGGCGTCCATCCGCTGGGTCTTCGATCAGCGCCGTGCGGTTGTCGTAGACGAAGTCCTGCGGCGTCCAGAAGCCGTTGTACGTGGGCAGCACGTCGAGCGCGGCGACGGTGGCGTTCGCACATCGATCGTCGTTCTGGTTACACAGTGGGTCGTTGCTTGCGCGCGCCTTCTCACGTGCGGCCAGTTCAGCATCGGTGAACGTTCTCTTCCCTGCCAGGTTCACGGGTCGCTGCATCGGCACAACGGTGTGGTTGTCCCATACGCCCTGCAGATCCGGATCGCCCCATGGGGTCTTCGGTGGTGTGTACGTGGAGGTCGGTATTCGGAACGCTGGAGCCTCGCTCTGCCCCTGGCCTGCGCTCGCATGTGCGGCCAGCCAGACCACCACTCCAATCGCGATCGGGACAATCACTGTGCGCGAGCGCATCTCACAACTCCTCCAGGACGACTGCCTCGACGGTCGAGTCCTGTTCGCGTGCTACTGGCGAGGCGGTGACACGAACTCGCCGTAGAAGAACTCCTCGACATACTCCTGACACCTGAACTGCAGGAGCTGCACGTTCTTTTCGATACGGCGATACAGCGGGAGACTGATCGTCCACGGACGCGTGAACACGTTGGGATCCTCGATCGTGGCCTCGTACAGGATGTGATCGCGGTCGATCATGCGGTAGCGTTCCACGACGTGCAGCGCGTCGGTGTGGTAGTTGCCGGCGCGATCGAACCACGTCTGCCCGTTGAAACCCCTGACGTCGATGACCAGCGTGTCACCGTCCCATCGCGCATTGGACCAGCCCATCCAGGAATCGATCGGCGCCTCGGACTTCCCGTTCATGAAGATTTCACGACGCGCGTACGAAAACTGGTAGACCATCCACAGCCGGTTCGGACTCTGAAAGATCTGAAACGGGTGTGGCAGATACGTCGCCCGAGGAACGCCAGGAAGAAAACAGTTCAGTTCCGGGTCGGCACTCAGGTTTCGTCCGGGCTTTCCGGGAAGCGCATTCCTGCGATTCTCCTCGCGCTTGGCGAGCGCCTCCGGCTTGTAGGGAATCTTTCCGCCTTCAACGACGCTGAGGCCGGGAAGCGTTGCTCCCCATGCGCCCGTGACGAAGACCGGTGAGGGACCGCCCTCGTGGTCCTCGAGATCCCAGTTCGCAGTCGAGAAGGCCTGCCAGATGCCGTTCAGATCTGGCTTGCGGTCCCACGACGTCCGCGGAATCGCACCTCCCTGGGAATACGCAGGGGCCTGGAACGTGGCGACCGCTCCAAGTGCGACCATCACCACGGCCATACGTGAGATGCCTCCGCGACTCATCGGCCCTCAGTGGGTGCGCCGCTGCCGACCGATCCGATCGTCAGTGCCCGCCCGTCTGAAAAGGTCACGTTGACACCGTTCGCCTTGGGAGTGCCGTCTCGCGCCTGATACCCTGCCACCTTGAGCGCGGTGCCTGGCGGGAGGTCGGTCTTCTTCAGACCGCGACGAAGCAGCGTGTTGGGTGTCCCGGTCTCGACCGCCCAGTTCTCAATCGTCCCGTCCGGCTTCTTCACGTCAACGTAAATCCACGCGTGAGGGTTGATCCATTCGACTTTGGTCACCGTACCCGTGAGTTGAATGGGCCGGTTGATGTCGAACTCAGACGCGAACGAATGGTGCGCGACGAGGCGCGCTGAAGAGCCAAGAAGCAGGACACCGCAAACCGCCATGACGAGCGCCGTGCGCATGGTTCCCATACCTCCCTCGATGTGTGCCGCTCGAGCCGTGACAGTGTATCAAGCCCCATCGCCGCCGTGGGAAGGCAGTTGCAGCGCGGGCAGACGATCAACGTTAATAGCGGCGATGACTTCTCGACACCTCTCATTGATGGCGCTGCGGGTCTTCGCGCTGATGCTCGTCACCGCCAGCGTCGTGCACGCCCAGAGCAACCCACGCTACGTCCGGTTCGCGGGGGTTCCGGCGTCGGTCAAGGGTGCCTTCTACGTGCCCGACGCACCCGCGCCCGCGCCGCATGTGGGGATCGTCTTGATGCATCGGACGTCGAATTTCATGCACGCGCTGGCGTGCACGGAGCTCTCCGCGCGCGGCTTTGCCGTCCTCTGCATGAACCCGCGGTCCGACAACAACGAGGCCGCCGTCCGCTTCGAGACGATTCCACTCGACGTCAAAGCCGGCGTCGAGTTCCTGAGGAAACAGCCGGGCATCACCAGGGTCGTCTTGTGGGGCTGGAGTGGGGGCGGCGCCACTATGACGCTCTATCAGAGCGTGGCTGAAAACGGTCCGACAGTCTGTCAGGGTCCGGGAAAGCTCGTCCAATGCGGAAACGACCTCACGGGGCTGCCGCGGGCCGACGGGCTGATCCTCGTTGACGCGCATCCAGGCAATCCGGTCAACGCGCTGAGAAGCCTGAATCCCGCGGTAACTGACGAACGCCGGCCCGAACGACTCGACCCTTCACTCGATCCCTTCAGCGCGAAGAATGGCTATCGATCAAACGGTCCCTCCGTTTATTCCGACGCATTCAAGAAGGCCTACTTCAAGGCGCAGGCCGATCGGATGAACCGATTGATTGACGCGGCACTCGACCGGCAGGCACGCATGCGGGCAGGCACCGCTCTCTACAAGGATGACGACGCGTTTGTGGTTCCGAGGGGTGTCGGGGGCCGACTGATGCAGCTCGACCTGGAGATTCACCACAGTACGCAGAAGCCCGCCAAGCTGCTGAAGAACGACGGCACCATCGTCACGCAGATCGTCGAGAGCGTGCGACCGGCGAGCCCGCAACTGGCCTCGCAGAATGCCACGTTCGAGGACGGCACGCACTTTCTGACCGTCAAGTCGTTTCTCAGCGCCAACGCGATCCGGGCGACGGATTCCATGGACGGCATCGATCACTGCTCGAGCAACAACTCACCGCCGTGTCACCTGCCGCGCATTCGTGTACCGCTCCTCGTGGCCGCCATGGGCGGCCACTACTTCGTTCGCGACAATGAGATTCACTACGAGGTGGCCGCGAGTCCCGACAAAGACTTCGTGGTTGTCGAGGGCGCCGAACACGGACAGACCCCGTGTGTCCCGTGTGAATCGACGCCCGGACAGTACTCGAACAG
Source organism: Acidobacteriota bacterium (assembly GCA_013140775.1). Classification (GTDB taxonomy): domain Bacteria; phylum Acidobacteriota; class Vicinamibacteria; order Vicinamibacterales; family UBA2999; genus JABFSA01. Next base: position 11,009 of record JABFSA010000029.1, read on the forward strand.
CGTGAAGAACTTCTACGACTACGCTCGAGACTGGATCAACAAGCGGTTCTAGGCGCTCAGGAGTAGGAATCGCCCGGATGAACCACACGAAGCACGAGGGCGAACAGCGGGTCGGTGATGAAAGGGAACACCTGCCACGCGACGAGCAGGCCGATCATCGACATCATGCCGTTCGACTGCAGGTCACGCATCTGCGACGCGTGTCGTTCGGGAAGCACGATGCTGAAAACCGCCGAACCGTCGAGAGGTGGGAGCGGCAGCATGTTGAATACGCAGAGAAACACGTTCATGACCACCAGAACCGACAAGCCCGTTGTGATGAACGTCGGGCCTGTCCCCCCCGCCAACTCGATGACGGAATCGAAGGACACGCGGTCAGGCGCGATGAACCAGCCGCCCAGAAGCCCGGCTTTCATCACGAGCAAAGCCGCCGTGGCCACGAGCAGGTTCCCCACCGGGCCGGCTGCGGCCATCAGCGCTGCGCGTTTCGGATAGCGCGCAGCCCATTGCGGGTCGTACGGGCAACTCGCCCATCCGACCGCCCACCCCTGCGTGAATGACGTGAGCAGCGGCATCACCAGCATCCCGATCGGTTCCCGCTGCACGTGCGGTACCGGCGACAACGACACCTGCCCGCCCTGATACGCGGTAGGGTCTCCCAGGCGCCACGCCGCCCACGCATGCATCGCCTCATGCACCGTCGTCGAGAAGAGGAACGCGGCGAACCACACGAATCCTGTCGCGAAGTCTAGTTCCACAGAACTCTAGATCCTGGATGCCACTTTACCGCAACAGGCACCAGCCGCGTGGAGCAGCTCGTTCAGGCGTGCAGGAACTCAGCGTTCCTGGAAACGGCTACTCCAGTTCCAGCGAGGCGCTGACTCGGGTGCGTGCTCCGCGTTCGACGTGCACGGACGCGGACCATTCGCTATAGCCGGGTTGGACGATTCGGATGATATACGTCCCCGGCGCAATGTCCGTGAGCTGGAATGGCGTCGTGCTGACCAGCTGGCCATCGAGATACACCGTGGCACCCGTGGGCCGCGATTGCACCTGCAATCCCGGGGTCGGGGTCTCGACCGTGGGAGCCGCTGCCACAGAGCCTGGAGATGTTCGCGACTGAGTAACAGGGCCATCGTCCGCACCCACAAAGCCCTTTTCATCCACCGGTCTTTCGAGGACCGGCAGAGCTGGCGCCGCTTGCACATCGGCGCGACCGACCGACGAAGCCGCCCCGGCCGAGGCCGTAGACGACTTCGTCCGGTCGCCGTAAAGCTGCCACACCATCGCGACTGCTACGGCAAAGCCGGCGACAAGGCCGACGCCCAGCATCACGGAGCCGACGAACCAACGTCCTTTCGGTGCCGAAGTCGCGCCAAAGGGCGTTCTCGCCGCCTCCTCCGCGCTCATCGGCACTGCAGGCTCAAAGTGGATCAGCCGCTTCGATTCAGCA
>JABFSA010000048.1 GCA_013140775.1 Acidobacteriota bacterium
CTCGTCGCGTCAGGCCCGATAAACAGGACCTTGACCAAGAAAAGCACACCACCCGTGACTCTCGTCGTACGGCGCGGCGCCTTGCGCCGTTTCGATCGCCTCAAGCAGGCCACGCAAGAGCTGGATGCAGAGGTGATTTGGGACCGCCGTGCCTCGGCTCGAGGTGAAACGTCAGGCAGCGAGGGCGTCGAGGTGTCGAAGAACCGGCGGAAGGCGACACCATCTACATGGGACCTGGCCGATTTCGCGGTAAGCGAAACCGAGCCAAGTACAAACGGCAGCCGTTCGCGGAAGCCCTAGGATCTAGCCTCGTCCGGCTACCGGACACTACGTCGGTCGCTGGTCCCCCAGCAATCCACACAAAATAAGTTATCCTTGCGCCGCCATGGAACTGCAGGTGGCGATTCTGCTGGTGCTCGGGTGCGCCCTCCTCGGGTGGGGCATCTGGCGCCTGACGCGAAAGCGTTAGAAACGGGTCGTACCTGCTAGACTAGGCGGCACCGCATCCGGACCACACTAGGACAAAACAGACTTCCGAAGCGTCCATGGCACTCAAGGCGCGATTGGCCTCGCTCGGTGTGTGCGCGCTCGCGCTTGGAGCATGGCTTCCAGCCGCGCCGGCTGAAGCACGTCAGGCCCGGATTCAGGTTCCCCCCGCGCAAGCACCTGTCGGGCCAGCCACCGAATTGTCGGTGATCCGGTCGTACCATCGGCGCCTGACCTTCACCCAGGACATACAGCGCGTTGCGATCGGCAATACCGACATTCTGTCTGCCGAGCTCCTGACCAGTCGTGAGCTGCTCGTGCTCGGACGGGAAACCGGTCGCACGACGCTCATCGTCTGGTTCGCGAACGGCGCCTCGCTCGACTATATCTTTGCCGTTCAGCGCGATCTGTCCGTCCTTGAACGCGCGCTTGAACAGGTCCATCCGTCAATCGTTGTCGAAATCGCTCCCGATCGAGATGCCATCGTTCTGACCGGACTCGTACCGGACCTGCTCGTCTCGCAGGCCGCCGAGGCCGTCGCTCGCAACTATCTCGACGCAGGAGGGAATGCGCGCGGTTCGGCCCAACCGTTGATTGCGACTCCATCGAATGCGGCGGTCGCGCCAGCCGCCGGAGCTCAGGGCCCGCAGCCTCCCGCGGGAGCAGCCCAGGCCCCCGCCGTGGAGCCAGGTCCGCAGGTCCAGGTCCAAGGGGCGCCTCAGACCTCCGGCAGCATCATCAATCTGATCCGGCTCGAGTCATTGCCCGCCACACCAGAGCAGCGAATCCAGGAGGCGATTCAGGCGATCGGAGGCCAGCGCGTCACGGTCCGCCGCATCGTCAGAAACGCGGTCCGCGACGATGCCGCCGACACGCTGGTGCTCGAAGGCCGCGTACCGAATCAAATTGCGCTGGTGCGTGTGTTGACGCTCGCAGTCAGATTGTTCACAGGGCAAGCCGTCGCTGCCGACGACATCCAGGTGGTGGCCGACGAAGGCGGCGCGCTGACTGATCAGGGTGGGAACCAGTCCAGCCAGAGCCAGCAGCTGTCGGGCGGCGCCAGCTCATCGTTGTTTGGCGGAGCACGTGGCGCCCGCCTGACGAACCAGGTGCAGCAGAACCTTGGCCGGGCCAAGGCGATCGAAGCGGCAGGCGGACGAATTCTCTCGTTCATCGAGGTCGTCGATCTGCCGCAGGTTCGTGTGGATATCAGGTTGGCCGAGGTGAACCGCACGAAGCTTCGCGCGCTCGACATGAACTCGGCGGCGTTGACGTCGAGCTTCAGGCAGCCCTCGCTCAATCCCGCGCAGTCTGCGGGTACTGTTCAGGGCGATCAGGCGGCGCGCGTGGGAGCGTCCGGACCGGCTATCCAGGAGGTGCTGTCCTTCCTGAGCGGCGGTCTTCTGAGCGAGCTGCAGTTTTCGGGCGGCAGCGCGGCCGTTGATGCGGCGTTCTCATTCCTCGAACGCGAGGGCATCGCCCAAAGTCTTTCGTCGCCGTCGGTGACGGTGTTGTCAGGAGAGCTCGCGCAAGTGCAGGTCGGCGGGGAAGTGCCTGTTCCGACGGCCTTCGCTCCGGCGTTTGGCGCGGGAGCGGCGGGCGCGGGACCCGGCGCCGCGCCGACCACTCCCGGGGTGTTCAGCTCCATTGAGTTCGTCCCATTCGGCGTGCAGCTCCAGATTCGGCCACTCGTCGGTGATGACGACACGATCACGCTGGACGTGCAGCCGCTGGTCGTGACACCGGACGCCGTCCTGACAGACGCGATCCGGCAGTCGACCGGCGCCGCCGTGGCGACAACCGCGTTTCAGACCAGGGCCTTGCGCACGAGCTCGAGGCTGCAGGACGGGCAGTCACTGGTGATAGGAGGGTTGCTCTCCAACAACTCGGCGACGAACTCGTCATCGACCCCGGGACTGCGCGAGATCCCGTTTCTGGGGAGACTGTTCCAGGGCTTCAACCGGAACGATCAGAGTACCGAGCTCATCATGGTGGTGAACCCCGTGGTGCTGCGGACGCCTGTCGCGGACGCAGGAATGTGGGAATTTCCCGGGCGGGACGAGCTCTTGCGGTCTTTGCTGGCCACCCGGGGCGCCGACGCGAAGCAGTAGCGGCGGGGATGGCTGGCAGGCTAGATTCTAGAGAGCGTCAAAGAGAGTGGAACTCGCGGGCGGCGTGGTGCAAATAACAATAGGCGCGCACAGCACGAAGGACAAGAGGTGGTCATGGTGAATCGGATGCGACGGTTGTTGACCGACAAGGCGGGTGCGGCTCTCGTGGAATACACCCTGATTGTTGCCGGCGTGGCACTCATCGGGGCCGCGACCGTGTCGATCTTCGGTCACAAGACAAACGACATGCTTGCGACGGCGGCGGCGGTTCTGCCGGGTGCGCACGCTGAAGACAATGCACCGGTCGTGAGCGGACAGGTGGTCGAGACCTCGCCCAACGCGGCGGGCTTCGACGAAGGCAATTCCTCCAACGGCATCGGCCTGGATGTGAACGCGATCACCTCGAACAACGGCACGCCCCGGCAGGGCGCTGGTGTCGGGAGCGACGGCGCGCTCTCGTCTCTTGTGCTGGAGTCGACCAGGTAACATGAACCGCTCGCGCAGGCCCAGCGCGAAGGCAGTCAACCGGCGCTCCGGGCGTCGGGCCTTCTCAGCCGCTGCGGCCTGGCGCGGTGGCTCAGACACCGAACGTGGCGCGGCACTCATCGAGTTCGCGCTGGTGTCCCTTGTCCTCTATCTGCTTCTCGCGGGGGCAGTAGAGTTCGGGCGGCTGATGTTCGGCGCCAACGTGCTTCAGGATGCCGCTCGTGTCGCAGCCCGCGAGCTGGCGCTCGCGCCCATACGCGCCAACGTCTCGTTCGACTACGCGCTCACCTGCAATCCGCTCGACGAACCAGTCAACTGTCTGGTGGATCTGAGACGGCGCGTCTTCGATCCGTCCTGTCTCGTCGTTGACTACACGGACCCGGCGGTGGCTCCCGATCCCGACGGCTACTTTGCCGCGATGCCGGTGGTCAATCAGGTGCTGCGTTCGCTGATGATCACCGAACCGTCACGTCCGAATCTTGTGCGGTATCCCGGCGCGCTCCTGAGCGACGATTCGCCACTTGGATGCAGCGCTGTCGGACCCAATGGCGCCGCGAGTCCGACCGGACTCACGGTGGCGATTCCGCTCGTCAACACGGACAACGGCGGTGAGACCGTGACCTGGGTGTCGGTGCTGCAGGAAATTCGTCCGCAAGATGACGAAGACTGTCCAACGAGAGGGCCCTTTAGCCTCGTGTATCTGTCGGCACAGGACGATTGCGGCGGGCTTGATGCCGACCCGACGCCCACACGCGGCGTGGCGGCTGTTCGGATCAACTATCCCTACCAGGCCGCGATGCTGAGTGGCTTCCGGTCCTCGGTGCCAACAGTGACTGATCCGCTGCCAGCCAATATCACCGCGCCGATTCTCGCGGACGACGGATTCGTTCAGGAGAACAATGTGCCGCCTGGCGGTCTTCTGGACGACGGTGGAGTGGTTGGCACGTACGCCGGACCGTACGGATTGGGACGCCAGTTTGCGCTGGCGGGACGCGTGGTCCGGCCATTCCGCAGGCTCGTATCAGCGCAGGCGATTCAACGCCGTGAGGTATTCGAGTGAAAGGTGTCGCGCCGCGGCGTCCAGGCGGAAAAGCCCCTCTTGTTCCCGCTGCCATTGCGGCGGGAGTGGTCGTGATCCTCGTCATCCTCTGGGTCCTCGTCCGCAATCTGTCGATCTTTGGCCCTGAGGAGCCTTCCATGGCGGGACTCGTGGCAGTGCCGACGCCAGCGAGGGCAATCCCCGCGTACACGCGTGTGACACGCGACCATTTCTGGAATCCCGCGACGGGCCAACTCGCAGTGGTGTATCTGCCTCCTCAGGCTGTGACCAAGGAGATGCTGACGCGGCTGCCGGATGTGCTGGGTCGCGTGCTCAATCACGACAAGGCGCCGGGATACGTGTTCACCGACGCCGACTTCATGCCCGACGGCACGCGTGAAGGCCTTGTGGCCGGTATCCCTGCTGGCAAGCGCGCGATTCGCATTCCGGCTGATGTCGTTGATGGACTGTTCGGCTTGAACTCCGGCGACCGGTTCGATCTTGTGGCGACGATGCCGATCGATGGAGGTCGCACGGGCGGCGGAGAGGCATTCGACGTTGGAGGCGTATTCGCTGATCAGCTCGCGCTCGAAGCGAGACTGTCGAACTGGCAGAAGCAGGCCACGGTGCAGGTTCTCGCTCAGAACGGTGTCATCGTCGAGGCGATGACCACGCGGCAGATTCCCATGGTGCAGACGTCGGTTGCGGAGGGCGCGCGCACGCGTACTCGTCCCGTGCAGGAAGTGGTGATTGCCGTCGAGCCGACGGAAGTGGCGCAGCTGACCGAGGCAATGGCTGTGGGCGCGAAGATCTATATGGTGCCGCGCTCCGGCCGTCCTGACGACCCGATGACCAGCAAGACACCTGAGCTCCGGCCGGTCAGTCCTTTCAGCAACGGTTCCGGTTCGGGAGGCGATGGGTCCTACAAGGTCGTCGAGACGATCATGGGACAGCGCCGTGAGCTGACGGCGGTTCCCAGGCCGTAGCATGCTCATTCAGGTCGTCTTTATCGTCTTTGCGATCTTCGGTGTGCTGTCGCTCGTCATCGACATTGGCTATACGCGCGTCACGCGCGCGCAGATGCAGCAGGCCGCTGACGTCGCAGCCCTCGAGGGATTGCGGAACCGCGATGTCGGCGTCATCAACCCGGCGACGGGCGTGGGCGCGGCGAATGCATTCGCGAGCGACTGTCTCAGACGCATTGCTGCGCATCGATCGGTGGATTGGGTGTTTGACGACGACTTCGATCCCACGAACGGCGATCCGTACCAGTTTGGGGCCGGCCCTCGCGTGGAGCTTTCGGAAGGCGCCACGAACCTTCATGCGCTGCAGACGATCAGCGTTCCGGAGGTGCCGGTGTACAAGCCAGACCTTCAGTTGAATCAGCTGAACGATGTGCACGGGGACATGGTCAGCGGTCGTTTTTGCTACACCGTTGAACCCGGAACGCTGGAGGGTGCGGACTACGCGGAGACGCTGGTCTGTGAAGAGCCGCAGCGGGGAAGTGGCGCCTACTCGAGAGTGGACTTCAATCCGAGTCCAACGACGCCGATCTCGACGGCATCGGCGGAATGCCCGTTGCCAGACGAAGAGTTGCCGACCACTTGGCCGGCATCGGCGGGATCACTCGCGACCGTGAACGACAGCGCGTTTCTCGTGCGGCTGCGTCGTTCGAATGAGTTGCGTGAGTTCGGGGATCAGGTGGAGAGCGGCGTCGCGTCGAGCGGCCCGGCGCTGCCGCTGCTCTTCGGCAAAGGCACCACGATCAACGGCGACGATCCGGGATCGGACTATTCGATTCGGCGGGATGGTTTCACCGTGAGGGCGACGGCCATCTCCGACATCCGGCCCGCGATGCACGTGGGACTTCCGCAGACGAACCCCGCCCGTCTCGGTGTGACTCCGTATGTCGTCGCCGACAGCTTTGTGCCCACTGTGCCAGCCGCCGGCGTGCAGATCACGATCAACCCTGCAACAGGACTCATGTGTCGAGGGCTGACGTGTACCCCCGCGACGCCTCCCGCCATGGTGGTTGGACGGTTCGTGGACAACCTGGTGAACCCCGCGAGGGCCGGTTCGCTGGCGGTCAGTACTGTCGGCAGAACGCTTCCAGCGGCGGTACCGATCGCATGTGCCATCCTGACCCCTGCCGTGCGAGTGGGATACGGGCCGGTGTATTCGCCGATGGGATCAGGGGCGACCCGGATCATTGGTTTTACGAGGATTTCGTTGAACCCCGATCCGGCGCGTCCAGCCAACCCATGCGCTGCTGTTGTGCTGCGGGCGTCTCTCGTCGCGCCGACAAACGCGACGGCCGTACTGGCCAACGGACTGCCGCTCGCAACCACCGTGCAGCCCGCGGAGGTGCGGGAGCTGCTGACCAAGAACCTGCGGCGCAACGGCGCGATCGACTACTCGCCTGTTCTTGCGCCAGTACTGGTTCGCTAGAGACAAAACGATGCCGCCAGCGCAGCACGAGGTTGACGAGCGAACGCTTCGAGTCCTGATTGTCGGGAGCGATCCATCGCTCGAGGACGAGTTCCGGGTCGCGCTGTCCGGGATTGCCGATACCCACGGCGTTCTTCATTTCGCCGAAACCTATCGCCAGGCGCTCGAGATCGGCAGAGCGCGCCAGCCACGCTTGATTGTCATCGACGTCGATCGGGACGTCGCCGACATCGCCGGCGTGTCGAAGGAACTGCTCGAAGCCGTCCCTGGAGCCTCGGTCGTCGCGGCGTTCAAGCTCGATCAGCTTGAACAGAACGCGTCGGAGAGCGCCACGATCATCGAGTTGCTACGCGCGCAGGTGCGCGATTTCATTCGACGGCCTCTTTCTGCCACGGAACTTCGCGTCATCCTGGACCGGCTGTTTTCGCGAGTGGCGCCAGCCGCTGAGGTCGCTCAGGGTCGTGTCGTCACGTTCCTGAGCAACAAGGGTGGCGTGGGACGGTCAACGCTTGCGGTGAACGTCGCGTGCGGCCTCGCCGTGCGGTACCCGGACGAAGTACTGCTGATTGACGCGTCTCTGCAAGGTGGATCGTGCGCGTGGATGCTGGCCCTCAAGCCGCAAGCGGGCATCGTCGACGTCGTTCGTCAGAAGGATCGGCTCGACGCGACTCTGCTTCGCAATCTGACGACCAAACACACGAGCGGTCTGCGTCTGATCGCGGCGCCGGCCGATGCGCTCGAGGGGGCCGAGGTGGACGACGAAGCGATTGCCAGGCTGCTGAGCATGGCGAGGCGTTCCTTCAGGTATGTGATCGTCGATACGCACGCCACGCTCGACAACGTGGTGATGACGGCGCTCGATCTCACAGACATCGCGTTCGTCGTCGTCCAGGGAATGGCGCCCGCTGTTGCGGGTGTGGCGAAGCTGCTGCCAGTGCTCGAAGGGCTCGGGCTCCCCCCATCGCGTCAGCGGCTCGTCCTCAACTACAACTACCAGCCGTTTCTCGGGAATCTCCGGCCAGCGGACATCGCCGATCGCCTGCAGCGGACGATCGAGTACGTGGTGCCGTACGAGAAGCGGGTGCTGCAATCGATGAACGCGGGCAGCCCGCAGGTGATGCAGGGCGGATGGTGGCAGCGTTTCGGAAAGACCATCACCGAGCTGGTGGATGACCTCGACGGTGCCGGTGGGGACGTCGCCGGAGCAGAAGCTGCGCCGCCTGGCGGACGTTCGCGCGGGAAGCTGGACGCGGACGACCGGGGAAAGGGGCTCCTGGCCGGTGGCTAATCCGCCAGATGGTCCCATCGATCGCAACCGTCTTGCGCGATCGCTTTCGACGGATGCCGCCACCCGGCTGAAAACCGTTGCGGGTAAGTCCGGACTCCGCCTGACACGCGAAGAGTCGGACACCGGGGTAAAGGCCCCCAAAGGCGGACGGACGGATTACCTGGCGGTGAAAGCGGCGCTTCACGAGCGCCTGCTCGACGAGATTGGCGAGCGGGGCCTGCTCGACAGTGACAACGCCGACGTCGCCGCCGCCGTGCAGGAGTTCGCGGCCCGTGCGATCGGATCTGAAACGGTCGCGCTCAACGACGCTGAGCGCGTGCGGCTGGCCGAGGAACTGACGGACGAGACGATCGGGATGGGGCCGCTCGCGCCGTTGCTTGCCGATCCCGCGGTCAGCGACGTCCTCGTCAACGGACCGGACAAAGTGTATGTGGAGCGATTCGGCCGGCTCGAACGCACCGACGTGCGTTTTCGGGACGCCGACCACATCGTGCGTGTCATCGAGCGCATCGCCGCGCGCGTTGGCCGCCGCATCGATGCCGGCTCTCCTATGGCAGACCTGCGCCTGCCCGACGGTAGCCGTGTCAACGCGACGCTCCCACCGGCGACGATCGACGGTCCGACGATTTCGATACGCCGATTCGGACGCCAGCGGATGCGGCGTGCCGACCTGCTGACGATCGGCACGCTGTCTCCGCAAATCCTCGACTTCCTGGCGATCGCCGTGCGGGCGCGAAAGAACATTCTGATCTCGGGCGGAACAGGCGCCGGCAAGTCCACGCTCCTGGGAGCGCTCGCCGAAGTGATCCCCGATCACGAGCGTATCGTCATGATCGAGGACACGTCCGAATTGAACCTCGATCAGGAGCACGTGGTGCGCATGGAGACGCGTCCGCCGAACATCGAGGGACGCGGACAGATTCAGGCGCGCGACCTCGTGATCAACGCGCTCCGGATGCGTCCGGATCGCATTGTAGTGGGCGAGGTCCGCGGCGGCGAGGCGCTCGACATGCTGCAGGCGATGAACACCGGCCACGACGGCGGGCTCTGTACCATTCACGCGAACTCTTCACGCGACGCGCTCGCTCGACTCGAGACCATGGTGCTGATGGCGGGCATCGATCTGCCGTCTCGCGCGATCCGTGAACAGATCGTGTCGGCGTTGCATCTACTGGTGCACGTTCGGCGGTACGACGACGGGGTGAGGCGGATTGAGGCGGTGTCGGAGCTCACGGGACTTGAAGGGCTGACGCCGCTGATGCAGGAGCTGTTTGTGTTCAAGCGGCGCGGCCGGGAAGGCCGCCACGTCATCGGTCACTTCACGGCGATGGGCGTGGTCCCGCACATGGTTGAGGAGCTGCGCGAGCGCGGCGTGAATGTCCCGGTGTCCATGTTTCAACGTGCTCCGGAGGAGTCGTGACCTTCGTTGCAGTGGTGCTGATGCTCGCTGGCGCCGGCGGGCTCTTCTGGGTCTGGTATGGATACCGCGTTCGGCGTCTGACGGTCGAGCGGCTCGCCGATATCGTCGACGCAGAGCCGGAGCCCGAACCGAGAGGCGAGCAAGCCGTCAGGGCGTCGAAGTCCTATCCACCACGGTACCGCTATGCGCCGACGAGCCTGGGCTGCATCATTGCGGCGCTCCTCAGGTTCTTCGCCGGGCTCCCGATCGAGATTTCCATTGCCGCCGGAATTCTCGTTGGCGTGATCGCCCATCTTGTGGAAGAGCAGATTGCCGAGCAGCGTACGGCCGCGATCGAGATGCAGTTGGCCGAGGCGATTGACCTGCTGGTCGGGTCGCTGCGAGCCGGCGCCAGTCTTCTCTCGGCGTTCGAGTCGGCATTGCAGGAATCCGGCAAGCCACTCAAGCCATATCTGCAGGAAGTCGCGGGCCGTATCCGCCTCGGTGACGACCCTCGTTCAGCGGTGAGCGAACTTCCGGCGCAGGTGCCGCTCGAAACATTTCGTCTGTTTGCCACATCGCTGGCTGTGCACTGGGAAGTCGGTGGCAGCCTTGCGACGACGCTTGGAACAGTGGGGAGAACGGTGCGGGACCGCATTGAGCTGTCCAGGCGTGTGCGTGCGCAGGGTGTCGAGGCGCACGCGTCAGTGGCGGTTGTGCTCTTCCTCGCGTATCTGCTTGGCATCCTGATGTGGCGTACGAACCCCGAGCGGCTGCAGGCGTTTGTTGCCACGGGTCTCGGGACCGGACTCGTGGCTGGCGTCATGACGCTCCAGGCGATCGGCCTGGTCTGGATGTCGAAGCTCAGCCGCCCCGACTACTAGACACGATACCCATGGCCGATCTCGTTGCCTTCCTTGTCGTCGTCGCGGTCGTTGGCCTGGTCTACGTGCCCGTGATGAGCTGGCGACTGCGTCGCAGCGCGATCAATCGGCTGCAGGACGACAATCCGGATGCGCTGGCGATGGGACCCGTTGGACAGGACCGCTGGATCACGCAGTGGCTGGCCCGCGCCGGATATCGCCGGCCTCAGGCGACAGCCTTGTTCGTCACCGCGACGCTGGTGTGCGCGGGTGTCGGAATGGTGGGCGGTCAGATCTATCGCGTCACGATGCTCGACACGCTCGTGACCATGGTGGTCGCGATGCCGGGCGGCGTCGGAGAAGTGCTTGGGGCAGTGCTCGGTGTGGGTCATTGGATTCTGTTCGTGCTCATCACCCTGGTGCCCACGATCATCGTGCGTGCCGCGCGCCGCGCGCGTGTGCGTGCCGTCGAGCAGGATTTGCCGCTCGTCCTCGAGCTGTTTGCCACGATGGGGGAGGCGGGTCTCGGTTTCGACGCTGCGCTCACGAAAGTGATTCGAAGCCAGGGCGCCGAGCGGCCACTCATCGCCGAGTTCGTCAACTTTCAGTTCGACATGCTCGCGGGAATTCCGAGGGCGCAGGCCCTGCGGCAGCTGGCCCGTCGCGTGGACGTTGCCTCGTTGACGAGTTTCACGTCGGCGCTGGTGCAGGCGGAGGAGGTTGGCGCGAGCCTCTCCGACACACTGCGGCATCAGGCCAACGACCTGCGACTGCGGAGACGCGAAGACGCGCTGCTCAAGGCCCAGGCGCTGCCCGTGCAGTTGGTGTTTCCACTGGTGATTTGTTTTCTGCCAGGAATCTTCCTGTCGACGCTGGCGCCGGTGCTCTATCAGATGATTCAGGTGGCGGAAGGCGTGCTGGGCGCGGGCCAGTAGGCGGACGCCGGGATCCTTCGACGCAGACCGATGAAAGGACAACGGATGAGTGCGAGTCGGCGACTGTGTGTGGCCGCGGTATGGAGCGTGACGTCGCTGGCGTGCGCGACCACGTCGCCGTTGTCACGTCAGCTCTGCTACAACCCCGACGTACAGCTGGCCAACGTGTTGCGACCGCTGGAGGATCTGCGGGCGAAGGGATGCGAGATCGAGAAGTCCACGGATGGACCGGCGACGTGCGACCGGTTGCAGCAGGAGCTCCAGCGTCTCATGGTGGTGTGTCCGACCAACGCTCCGATCCTGCTTGCCAACGCCGTTGTCGCGTACGACGAACGCAATCCCATCCAGGCACAGCAGTTTCTCGATCAGGTGCTCGGTCAGCCGGGCCGGTATCCCGATGCCGCCGTCCTTCGCGCGCGCATTGCCATCGAGGAGGGCAACGTGCCGTTTGCCCGCCGCTTGCTGGAACAGCAGATCAGGCTCGTACCCGACCATGCCGGGCTTCACGAAACGCTCGGTGCCGCGTTGTATCTCGACGGGCGCCTTCCTGACGCTGTATCGGAGCTCACGACTGCGCGCGCGCTGGGTGCGCCGTCATGGCGAGTCGCTTACCACCTGGGGCTCGTTGACGAGGCGGCGGGACGATTCGAGGACGCGAGCCGTCACTACGGTGAGGCGCTTCAGGGGAATCCCTCGTGGCCGCAGGCGCAATCGCGTTTCAACGCCCTTCGCGCGAGAACAGCAAAACCCTAGTTCAACGTAGTGCGCGGCTTCAGCCGCGCCGTGGTGGCGTCCGGCTTCAGCCGGACCTGGATCAGTCCGTATCCGCGACGGTGATGATTTTGGAGATCGTGGCCTGCTGGCCGAGCGAGTTCCGCACCGTCAACGTCACGGTGAACGTCCTCTCCAGCGAGTAGACATGGATCGGGGTCATGCCCGACCCGCTCGTTCCATCCCCGAAATCCCATGCGTAGTTCGCATCGACTATGGTCGATTGCGACGCGTTGAAGAACACCTGGTCGCCGGTATGCGGATCGGTGGGTGAGAAGACGAAGTTCGCCGACCCTGCGGGCAGCGTCGTTGACACGGTGAGCTGGCGCGACGTCTGGGCGGTCAAGCCTGTGTCGCTTGTCACGCGCAGCGTAATCGCGAATGTCCCGCCACGAAGATAGCGGTGGGTCAGTGAGAAGCCGGTGCCTGACGTGCCGTCGCCGAAGTCCCAGTTGTAGGTCGTTCCCTGTGTGGGTGCGACGCCGCCGCCTCCGGGAAGGCCGGGAATGATGCCCGGGCCGCCCGGCAGAGGCGTGCCGCTGACGGTAAAGACCACGTCCTGATTGATGGCGGGGTTCGTGGGCGAGAAGATGAAG
>JABFSA010000105.1 GCA_013140775.1 Acidobacteriota bacterium
GATGTCGGCGCTCGCCAGCCGCATGAAGCGCGGCAGCGGCCTGCGTCAGATGTTCGCGAACGATGCCCGAGTCGCCCACCTGTCTGTAGCAGTGGGCGAGCTCGTACCTGGCGAGACCGATCGCCCGGGAGTCGTGGGCGAGGTCCGCATGCTTGAGCGCGCGCGCGTGCAGCGCAATGGCGCGCGACTTGTCGCCACGCGCGAACGCGACGCGGCCGTGAAGCCGCCAGAGCATCGAGAGTGTGGCGTCGCCAATCGGTTCGCGGATCGAGTCGGGCGGACGTCCGAGTGAGGCTGCAGCTTGTGGAAGGTCGTCCTGCAGGAGCCAGGCTTCGGCGAGCGCTGCGCGGACCGAGAGCTCGTCCTCCCGGTTCATGGCACCGCTGCGCGCGATCGGGGTCAGAAGCTTGGCTGCTTCAGCCCCCCGCCCGCGTTCGAGCGCCGCGCGGGCCCGTCCGAGAATTGAGTGCGTCGTGCCGGCAGCCACAGGAAAGGATACGAAGTATACAGGTGTTCACAACCTGTTGGGTGCCAGAGGCTTAGATCAGCGCGTCGAAGATACGCTGGAGCCGTCCGGGCGCGCGGTCGGGGGCATGGATCAGGAGCACCCGGCGATTCGCGCGGGCGAGGGAATCGAAATCGCCGGCAGCCTGGGCCTGCTCGAGAACGGCGAAGGAAAACGGCTCCCCTGGAATGGGCAGATCTTCAGCAGGGTCAGCGGTCACGATCACGAAGAGACCGGTATTCGGTCCTCCTTTGTGGAGCTGTCCCGTGGAGTGCAGGTAGCGCGGCCCGTAACCGAGCATCGTGGCGCAACCGGACTTGGCCGCGACAGCGGTTCGAAAGTTGCGCAGGATTGGATCGAAAACCGAATCCTCTGACGGTAAGTACGCGAGCACACCACAGTAGTCTCCGGGCTGCAGCAGCTTCAGGAACGCGAGCGGTCCTTCCAGCGTCAGCACCTGACGCGCCGCGTCGCTCAGCGTGAGCCTGACGCCGTCGATGGCAGCGTCAGGTTCGGGAAGGGGAAGCCGGTGTGCCGTGGTGTACGTGTCGAGCAGCGTGCGCGTCGCCGCTTTTGCCTGTGCGACGTTGGGTTCGTCGAACGGGTTGATCTCGAGCAGGAGACCCGCGGCAGCAGTGGCCGCCTCCCACCGAAAGAACTCCGCACCCAGCGCATGTGCATCCGGCATGTTGAGCGTCATGACCGGTATGTTGTCGGCTGCGGTGACGTCACTCGACTCATCGCCGAGCGTGATCCTGACGATCGCGCGATCCTCGCGGGTAATGACCGCTGTCGATTCGCCGGCGATCGGCACCACGCCCTTGCCTTCCTTGCCGGTGCTCTCTGCGACGAGTTGCTCAACCCAGAGCCCGAACGGTTCCAGGGTCGCCGGTACGGCGAGCGTGACCTTGTCGCGACCTGCGAGCGCCGCTGCCGCCATGAATGCGCCAAGCGCGAATCCAGGATTGACACGTGGGTCTTCCGCTCGGCACGCATCGATCATCGCGCGCGCCGGCGTGATCAGCGTATCGACATCGATACCCATCATCGCCGCCGGCACGAGACCAAACAGCGAAAGCGCCGAAAAGCGCCCGCCGATATCCGGCGGATTGATGAACAGGTCGCGAAACTTTTCGTCGAGCGCGCGACGGTGGAGTGCGGTATCCGGATCGGTGATGGCGATGACTCTCGAGCCCGGCTCGGCAATGCCTGCACTCGCGAGGCGGCGAAGGCCTTCGGCCAGGAGCACGTTGGGCTCGATGGTCGAGCCTGACTTGCTGGCCATCACGAAGAGCGTTGACTCAGGACGCGACATCGCCGCGCGCACCGCGTCTGGATCGACTGAGTCCAGCACAGTGAATCGGGGATATCCCGGCGTCACGCCAATGACGGCGCGCAGCACCTCCGGCGCCAGGCTCGATCCGCCCATCCCGAGGAGGACGATGTCGCTGAAACCGTCTTCGCGTATCGAGGCGGCACACGCGCGAAGCCTGGCGACCTGAGGCTCGACTGTGTCGAGCGCGCTCAGCCATCCGAGGCGCTGGGAGATCTTTTCCTGGACTGACGGATCACTGGTCCAGAGATCCAGGCGTCGGTTCCACAGCCCATCAACCGCAGACCTGTTCTGTAGTTGGACGCATGCGTTTTCGATCTGGTTCTGAAGGGATCCGGCGTGGGTTGAGAAGGTCACAGGGGTACAATGATACCGAATGGCACGGCGACAATTCGGAAAGCTTTTGCGACTCGTTTTCACGATCGTCACACTGCTTCCCCTCATCTTCGCCGGGTGCTCTGGCTCCGCTGATGCCTCGAAGTCCACGGATGCACGAAGTGTCGAAACAACGGCGACGCACGCGGAACCCCAGCCCGTACGCGCGATCGCGCGCATCGTCTTTCTTGGTGACAGCCTGACAGCTGGACTGGGCTTGCCGAGAGAGCAAGCCGTGCCGTCGCTCATCCAGGATCGGCTTCGCTCGGAAGGGTTCGACTACTACGAAGTCGTCAACGCCGGTGTGTCGGGAGACACGTCGGCTGGTGGGTTGAGCCGGATGGACTGGTCGCTCGAGGGCGACGTCGAGATATTGGTCGTGGAGCTCGGCGCCAATGACGGCCTTCGCGGTTTGCCGGTGGCACAGCTGAGGAGCAACCTGGACACGATCATCAAACGTGCCCGCGAGCGCGACATCACGGTGGTCCTGACCGGGATGGAGGCGCCGCCCAATTACGGTCTGGCGTACACCTCGCAGTTCCGTCAGGTCTATCGCGACCTCGCCGACGAATACGACGTCGTGTTCGATCCGTTCTTTCTGGAAGGGGTCGCGGGACGACCCTCGCTCAACAATCGCGACGGTATTCACCCGAACGCCGAGGGCGCAAAGATCATCGCCGATCGGATGTGGGACGTGCTCGAGCCGCTCCTCGAGAAGCACGACCGATGATCGAACTGCGCGGCGTGTCGAAGACGGTCGAAAGTGGCGGCCGCCCGTTGACGATTCTGCACGCGCTCGATCTGTCGATTCCATCAGGACAATTCGTCGCCATCGTCGGACCCTCGGGCAGCGGCAAGTCCACGCTCCTTGGCCTGCTCGCTGGTCTTGACGCACCCAGCACGGGTCAGATCGTCATCGATGGCACGGACATTACGCAGCTTGGTGAGGATCAGCTCGCGAAGCTCCGTAGCGAAAAGATCGGCTTCGTCTTTCAGTTCTTCCATCTGGTGCCGTCCTTGACGGCGTTCGAGAACATCCTGGTGCCAATGGAGATAGCCCGGCGGCGTGATGCGGTGCCGCGAGCCCGTCAGCTTCTGGATGAGGTGGGCCTGTCAGACCGCGGGCATCACTATCCATCTCAGCTGTCCGGAGGCGAGCAGCAACGCGTCGCCATTGCCCGCGCGCTCGCGAACGATCCGCCGATCGTTCTTGCGGACGAGCCGACAGGCAACCTCGACACATCCACCGGCAAGCACATCATCGAGATCCTCCTCGAGGTGCGCCGGATCCGGCGTTCCACGCTGGTGCTCGTGACGCACGACCATGAATTGGCTGCGCTTGCGGACACGCGGCTCGTGCTTCGCGACGGCAGGCCCGTCACCACGCCCGTTGAGGCAGTGCGATGAATTTCGTGCTCCAGATGGCGTGGCGCGAGATCAGGTCGTCGTGGCAGCGGCTGCTGTTCTTCTTCGTCTGCATCGCAATCGGCGTCGGCTCAATCGTGGCGCTGCGGTCCGTCATCCAAAGCGTTCGCGTCGCTCTTGCTGGTGAGGCACGTACGCTGCTGGGCGCTGATCTTGCGCTCCAGACGAATCGACCCTGGACCGAGGTTGTGCTCGAGCGCCTTCAGTCTGAGGAGCGTGCCGGACGCGTCACCCTTCGTTCAGAAGCTGCCGAGATTCCGACGATGGTGCGGCCGGCCGACGAGTCGAAGGTCGCCACGCGGATGGTTGAGTTGCGCGCCATCGGACCCGAGTTCCCGCTGTACGGCACGCTGGTACTGCGCGACGGCGCGTACGCGCATTCGCTCGTCGAGGGGCACGGGGCGCTCGTGCGCCCGGAACTGCTCGCCCAGCTCGGGGTGAATGTCGGCGACCGCATTCAAATTGGAGAGCAGGCGTTCGAGATCCGGGGTGTGATCACCGCGGAGCCCAGCCGCCGCATCGGCGCGTTCACGCTCGGGCCGCGCGTCATGATCGATCGTGCCGATCTCGACTCCACCGGTCTCCTGGCGTTCGGCAGCCGTGCGTCGTACCAGCAGCTTCTTCGTGTGCCTGACAACGAGAGCGAAGAGCTCTTTGCGGACCTGCAGGAAGCGTTTGCCGACGAGTTCGTGAACGTGCGGTGGTACCGCCGGTCCGAAGATCAGATGGGCGAAAACCTGACGCGCGCCGAGAACTATTTGAGCCTCGTCGGCCTTGTCGTGCTGATTCTTGGCGGCATTGGCGTCTCGAGCGTGACGCGCGTGTTCGTGCAGCAGAAGGTCAAGAGCATCGCGATCCTCAAGTGCATCGGCACGACGTCGTCACAGATCCTGGGGATCTACGTGACACAGGTGTTGCTGCTGGGCATTGCGGGCAGCGCGCTGGGTGTCGTGCTTGCCGCTGGCGTCATGGCCGTTGTCCCTGCGTTCGTCGGCGATCTCACCGCGGTGATGAACGTGGAGTTCGGACTTACGCGTACGGCTGTCGCTCAGGGGCTGGCGATTGGGCTCCTGGTGTCGCTTCTGTTTTCGCTCGTGCCGCTGCTCGACGTGCGGCACGTGAAGCCGTCGCTGCTGTTGCGGCAGGATATGCCGCCACACGCGGGCATCGACTGGCTGAAGTGGGGTGTCACCGCTGTCGTGGCGATTGCGCTCGTCGCTGTGGCCGCGTGGCAGGCCGGCTCGCTCGAAGTGGGCTTGATGCTGTCCGGAGGATTTGTTGCGACGGCGTTCATCCTGCACCTCGCTGGCGTCGCGCTGGTGCGCGCGGTACAGCCCCTTCGATATTCGAAATCCTTTGCGCTCAGGCAGGCGGTGATACGAATCGCGAGGCCGGGGAACCAGACACGCGTGATTCTGCTGGCGGTCGGGTTGGGTGCGTTCTTCATTATGGGCGTGCGCACCCTGCAGGTGAACCTGCTGAGGGATTTCGCCATCCAGGCGGGCCCCCAGGCGCCTGACATGTTTCTCATCGATATCCAGCAGGGGCAGCGTGAGGAGCTGGCGGCGTTCCTCGAGTCCACTCGTGGCGATCGAAACGCCCCGAAGATCATTCCAACACTTCGAGCTCGCGTGGTGGCGGTGCGCGGACAGGAGATGGAGCTCGACAGCTATCAGGCCGTCCGTGGCCGCGGGCTGGCGCGCGAGTACACGGTCACGTATCGATCCGCGCTCGAAGCGAACGAAGAGCTCATCGACGGACGCTGGTGGGGTGACGGGCCATACGAAGGTGAGCCAGAGGTCTCGATCGAGGAGCGCTTCTCCGATCGCGATACGGATGGCAATTTTCGCGTGGGGTCCAGAATCAACGTCGGTGATCAGATGCAGTTCGACGTCCTGGGACGGATCATCACTGCGCGAGTGACGAGCGTTCGGAAAGTGGACTGGCAGGATTTCCGTGCCGGCGGGTTCATGTTCGTGTTCCGACCGGGCACGTTCGACGGCGCGCCGCACACGTACATCTCGGCGCTCCAGGGACCCAGAAGCCCGGAGCAGCGCGTTGCGATGCAGTCGGCGCTCGTGTCGAAGTTCCCGAACGTCTCTGTGATCGATCTCCGCGAGATTCTCGAGACGGTTCAGGCGATCGTCAACAACGTGACCCTGGCTGTCACCGTCGTTGGTGCTCTGGTGCTTCTCAGCGGCATGCTGATTCTGATTGGCGCGGTCTCGATGACGAAGTTCCGTCGAGTGTACGAGGCAGCCATTCTGAAGACGCTCGGCGCCAACAGCCGGCTGATCGTCTCGATGCTCGTGCTCGAGTACGGCGTGCTCGGGGCGATCGCCGGCACCATCGGCGGTCTGGGCGCGATTGCGCTCAGTTGGGGCGTGGCGCGCTACGCCCTCGACCTGCCCTGGGAGCCGACGCCGGCGATCACGATCATTGGTATTGTCGCGACCTCCTGCATTGTCGCTGCCGTCGGCGTGCTGGCGAGTCTCGACGTGTTGCGGCACAAGCCGCTTGCGACGCTTCGCGCCGAGTAACTATCATCAAGGGTCGTGGAGAGCGAGGGGTGATGGACGTCGAAACCTACCGGGAGGCACTACTGCAGAAGCGGGGAGAACTCGTCGGCGGCCAGAACGGCAAGCCGCTGCAGTGGACCATAGAGAACAACTCGGGGCGTCAGGGTGACATGGCCGATCAGGCGTCGGGGACGAATGAGGTCCATGTCCACCTCAAGCTCAAGGAGACAGACGCCAAGATTCTTCAGGCCATCGAAGAGGCGCTCCTTCGAATTGACAAGGGTACCTACGGGGTCTGCCGCGACTGCGGTGAGCCCATTGCGCCGGCCCGGTTGAACGCGATTCCGTGGACCCGCGTGTGTATTGCCTGCAAAGAAAAACAGAAGGCGTAGCCGACACAGTGAAGCAGAACGAACTCCAAGAGATCCTGACGGAATTTGCGGCCGACCGTGTGTCCCTGATCGAGCGTCACGAAGCAGGGGCACGGGTCGTCAGCAACTACGACTTCAACAACACCTATCAGTACGTCATCGGACGCGAGGAGACCCACCTGACGTGGCTCCAGTCCGCACTGGACGAGCTCGGGTCACCGATGCCGAAGGCTTCGGCCACGATAGCCGTGCCTGCCGTCGAGAAGGGGGCACGCGCGGCCGACCCGAAGGCGTTCCGCGCCATCCTCGAGGACGACGCGACGTTGCTGGGTGAATTCGTGAAGCGCTGGCGTCCGCGTGTTGATGCGCTTACGCATGCGCGGCATCGCATCATGCTCGATGTCGTCATGGGGGAGTCGCGCGAGCATCAGCGGCTCTTCGAGCAGGCAGCCTCGGGGTTTGAAGACGTCCTCGGCCGACGCACGGCCGATGCTGTCCGTCGCGGAAGCGTCCTGCCCGCACGGTGGATGGAATAGCCTGATCCGCGTCGCCATCGCGCTCGGCAGCAACCTCGGGGATCGAGCGCAGTACCTCCACGAAGCGCTGGCGCTCCTGGCGCCCGTTATCCAGGACCTTCACGCCTCCACGTTCCACGATACCGATCCCGTTGGGGTCGGTGACCAGCCCAGATTCTTGAACGCTGCCGCCGTTGGGCAGACCACCCTGAGCGCGCGTGCGCTGCTCGATGCCTTGCTTGCGCTCGAGCAGCAGCTTGGGCGCACGCGGCCATTTCCAGGCGCGGCGAGAACGTTGGATCTGGACCTGATCCTCTACGGTGATGCGGTGATTGAGGCGCCGGGGTTGATCGTCCCCCATCCGCGATTTCGGGAGCGGGCGTTCGTGCTGAAACCACTGATTGAAGTGGCAGCGGATTGGATCGATCCCGTGACAGGACGAACGGTAGGGGAGCTGGTGAGTAGCCTGTAGCTCGCTAGTAGCTAGTAGCTGGTAGCTCGTAGCCTGTGGCAAGACTTGCCATATCGCGTGCCTGGGCAGAGCGCAGATTCGGCAGTACCGAGGTCACAAGTCCCAGCTGATTGTCCGTCGGCATCCATGCCCACTGTCTTGCATTCGCCGGGGGATGGCCAAGGCATCCTCTTTTCACGATCTCACGGTGTGGCGCGAGGCGATGGCGCTTGTCGAAGACGTGCAGCGAGCCCTTCACTACCACTTGGCCGTCGCACTCGGGTCTCAGGAGAGGTCGAGGTGCAACTCGAGATCGGCCGTCGCCTGGGGTTTATAGACGAGCGCGGCTACTCAGAGCTGATCGATCGCGCCGGGCAAGTGGGGCGCATGCTGCACGGGCTGATCGCGTCTATCGAAAAAGGGCCTCAATCAGGATTCGGCAGCTGCGACCGATAGTTAAAAGCTACCAGCTACCAGCTAGCTATGCGCGGAGCCCTTGCGAAGACGAAGACCGGCCAGGCCTTCCTCGAACAGCGTGTACACCGCCGGCACCAGCACGAGCGTGACGAGTGTCGAGGCGATCAGGCCGCCAATGACGACGCGCGCGAGCGGCGCCTGCAGCTCACCGCCTTCACCAAGGCCGATAGCCATCGGCACGAGCCCGAGCATCGTGGCGATCGACGTCATGAGAATCGGACGCAGCCGCGTGCGGCCTCCGACCTCCACGGCTTCGCGTAGTGGCATGTTGTCGCGTCGGCGAAGCGTGTTGATGTAATCCACGAGCAGGATCGCGTTGCTGACGACGATGCCCGCGAGCATGATCACGCCGATGTAGGCCTGCATGCTGAACGCCGTGTTGGTGAGGAGCAGGCTGAGCACGATGCCGATACCCGCCACCGGGATGGAGAACATGATGATGAACGGGTCGCGCAGCGACTCATACTGCGACGCCATCACGGCATAGACGAGGAGAACCGCCAGCACGAGCACCAGGCGGAGTTGCTGGAACGATCGCGCCTGTTCTTCAACCTCGGCTCCGAAGCCCACGGCAAAGTCCGGTGGGACGCGCACCTGGTCGAGACGCGACTCGACGTTGGCAATCGCCTCGCTGAGACTCGTTTCGATGTCCGCATTCACGCGCGTGATGCGCTCCATGTTCTTGCGGTCGATCTGAGTGGGTCCGGCGTCGCGGCCAATGGCGAGAAGGTTCCGCGCCGGCACGACCTGACCGGCGGGCGTGCTGACGAGCACGTCGCCGATGTCTGAGATGCCTTCCCGGTCGGCTTCACGAAGCCGCACGATCACCGGGTATTCGTTGCCGCGCTCTCTGAACTGCGCCGCCTGCGTGCCGGCGACGTTCGTCTGAATGGTGCTCGTTACGCTCTGCGGGGTCATGCCGAGCATGGCGGCCTTGGGGCGATCCACTCGAATCGTAATCTCGGGACGGCCAGCGTCCTGGCCGAGCCGCACGTCGGCGATACCGGGGGTACCGGCCATCATCACCCGCGCTTCCTGCGCGATCCGGCGGGCATCGTCGAGGTCGTCGCCGCGGATCTCCAGCGCCAGCCGGCTGTCGGTGCCACCGCCAAGGAGGAAGTTCAACTGGAAGTTGCCGCCGGACGGATTCGCGCGGACGACGACGCCCGGAAGCCCGGAGAGCTGGCGTCTGAGGTCCTGCGCGATCTGGTCGCTCGTGCGCTCGCGTTCGTCGCGGGGGACCAGCTTGATGTTGAACTGCCCGCGATTGGACTGGGCGCCTCCACCGAAGCCGCCGCCTCCGCCACCGCCGCCCTGGGTAATGACCGTCGTCGCTTCAGGAACAACCTCCCGGATCATCTCCTCGAGGCGAAGCAGGACAGCCTCGGTGCGCTCCAGGCGCGTGCCGATCGGCAGCTCGGCGTTGACGTTGACCTCACCTTCGTCGGTCTGTGGCAGGAGTTCGGTCGAGAGCATGGGATAGAGCATCACCGCGAGTACGACGGATGCCAGTGCGCTTAGGATCACTGTGGGTCTGTGGGCCAGAGCTAAATGCAACACCTTGCGGTACGTTTCGTCCACCCCGTCGAGGAAGCGTTCACTGGCCCGGTAGAAGCTTGCGATGAGACCAGTGCGTGCAGCGTCTTCATCCGGTGTGCTGAGCCATCGCGAGCAGAGCACCGGCACGATGGTCACGGCGACGAACAGCGACATCGCCAGCGAGAACATGACGACGATCGACAGCTGGCCGAACAGAACGCTCGACGTTCCCGAGAGAAAGAGCAGCGGGATGAACACCGCGATGTGTGTGAGCGTGGCCGCGAGAATCGCGGACCACACTTCCTCGCTCGCGTCGATCGCCGCGGTCATCCTGTCCTTGCCCATATGGAGGTGGCGATGCGTGTTCTCGAGAACGACGATCGCCGCGTCCACCACCATGCCAATACCCAAAGCGAGACCGCCGAAGGTCATGGTGTTCAGCGTGTAGCCACCGAAGTAGAGGAGCGCGAAGGTGCCGATCACCGAGACCGGGATGGACGTGGAAACGATCAGTGTCGAGCGGAAGTCGCGGAGGAACGCAAAGATGATCAGCACCACGAGAATGCCGCCAATGAGCGCGTGTTCCTGCACGTTGTTGATGGCGCGCTCGATGAACGTGGACTGGTCGTTGGTGACAATCATCCGGATGCCGGGGACTTCGCGGTTGATCCGCTCCATCTCGGCCTTCACGCCGTTGGCGACCGCGACGGTGTTCTCGCCGGTCTGTTTGTTGACGCTCATCCGGACGCCAGGTTTCCCGTCGATACGCAGGAACTGACGGCGGTCCTCGGTCGCGTCCACGATCTCGGCGATGTCACGCACGTAAATGGGGACGTTGTCGCGGGTCATGACGACAAGGTTGCGGATGTCGTCGAGGTTCGTGAACTCACCCTGGCTGCGGACGAGGTATGTCGCATCGCCCTGGCTCACCTCGCCGAGCGGTATATTCTGGTTCTCCTGCCGCAGCATCTGGACCACGCGATCGACTGAGAGGTTGAGCGCGGTGATCTTTTCCTTGGACAGCTCGACGTGGATCTGGCGCCGAAGTCCGCCGTTGACGGTGATGGCTGCCACGCCGGGAACACGTTCGAGGCGCGTCGAAAGCTCGTTCTGGGCAATCTCACGCAGCGTGACCGGATCGAAATCTCCTTCGACTGCCAGGTTGATGATCGCCTGAGCGCTCGAGTCGGCCTTGAAGATCTGCACGGCTTCCGCGTCTTCGGGTAGTCGGCCACGCACACGGTCCACGCGCGAGCGCACCTCTTCCAGCGCTTCACTCATGTCGGTGCCCCAGCCGAAGTTCAACCGGATCTGGCTGCGTCCTTCCTGCGACGATGACGTGACCTGTTCCAGGCCGGCAACCGCGCTCACCGACTGCTCGAGCGGACGTGTAATCAGCTGCTCGATCTCGAGCGGGCCCACGCCGGCATAGTTGACACTGACGCTGATGGTCGGCAGTGCGAACTCCGGCATCAGGTCAACGGGCAGGCGCGTGAGCGAGATGGCGCCGAGCAGCACAACAACAGCGCTCAGCATGAACATCGTGACGGGCCGGTGGATGGCTAGACGGGGAATGCTCATTTGAGGCCTTATCGAGACTCCGAAACGCAGAACTCACGTCGGAACATGCGATGTGTTCCTACTGTGTTGTTGAACTCGCACCAGCGTCGGGGGCGCCTCGGCCACGCCGGCCACCGCCACCACGCCGCGTGCCGTCAGCAGGCGCGGCACCCGCGGCTCCGTCCGTCGCGGCAGTGCCTGCACGCGCCATTCCGGAACCACCTTCGCGTGCTTCTCCGGAGGCCGTAGGCCCGCCTCCGCGACGACCGCCGGCGGCGCCGGCGATCACGACGCGATCACCTTCGCGCAGTGCCGCCGCACCGGTGGTCACGACGCGGTCACCTTCGGCGAGACCCTGCACGATCTCTATCTGGGTATCTTCATCGATCCCGACCGAGACCGGCCGGAACGTGACGGTGTCGTTTTCAACCGCGAGAAACACACCGCGGCGTCCGCCCATGTCCACAACAGCATTCGACGGCACCACGAGGGCATCCTTGCGTTCGTCCGTGGTGACCGTCACGCGAGCGTACATTCCCGGCTTCAGGCGGAAGCCCGGGTTTGGAATCTCAACCTCGATCGACGCGGTGCGTGTCGCAGGGTCGAGCACGGGCGCCACGCGAGCGACGCGTCCCATGAACATCTCGCCGGGGAAGGCGTCCACTTCCACCTGCGTTTCGTCTCCGGTCCGAAGCTGATCGAGATCCTTCTCGATGATGTTGGCAACCAGGCGGACTCGGCCGATATCGACCACGTCTACGACTGGCGAGTTCTGCCCTACGAACGCGCCAGGATCGACGGCCCGGCGTGCGACGAATCCGTTCACGGGCGACACGATGACGGTGTTGCCCAGATTGAAGCGAAGCTCCTCGAGGCGCGCGGTCGATTGGTTGTTCTGCGCGCGCGCCAGGTCGAGCTGGGCGACCGCAGACTGATAGCGCGCTTCCGTGTCGTCGAGCGTCTGTTTCGGCAGCAGCTGTCGGGCGAAGAGGTTTCGCGAACGCTCCGCATTTGTCAGGGCGAGCTGGAGATCCGCCTCGCGTTGTCTGATCGTGGCCCTGGAAACTTCGAGCGCGGCTTCCTGCTGCTTGACCTGTTCCTGCAGCTCGACGTCTTCGATCTTGGCAATGCGCTGTCCGCGTGACACACGATCGCCGAGCCGTACCGAAATGTCCTGAAGCCGCCCAGCCGCGCGTGGCACGACCGATACGGTGGCGTCGCCCACGAGGTTGCCCACGACGACCAGCTGCTGCATGACCTGGCCACGGCGGGCTGTCGCCACCTCGACGGTCATCGGGCCGCCCCCGCC
>JABFSA010000128.1 GCA_013140775.1 Acidobacteriota bacterium
CAATAACGCCGTCCTGCGCGCGCTGTAGATCGCCGAGATCCCCCAGCTCGACGCAACCGCGCGCAGGACGGCGTTATTGAAACGCGGCGTCTCGAAGCCGACGTTGACGTTGCCGATGTGCGTCCGATCCTGATCGCAGTAGCCGCGGTCGTTATCGGGATTGGCCGGGTCGGTGTAGGTGGCGCCGAACTGCGCCGACGTCCCCATCTCCAGCCCGAAGCAGCGGGAGAGCGTGTAGTTGGCGCTGAGGCTGAGACCCTGCGCCGACCGATGCTGCACTGACAACCGAAGGCCGCGGTAGCTCTGATCGCCGTCGTTCGTGTACTCGTCGAGAATCCCAATCAATCCCGCCGACCGCGGATTCTCGTTGGCGAGTGACAGCACGCGGCGCTGCTGAAGGTTGCCGTTGGTCGAGCACACCGGGAAGGCCACGCCGTTGATGGTGCAGGGACCGAGCCCCATGAACACACCGTAGTTGACCGCCTGGAATCCCCACAGCCGGTCCGTGTAGCGGCCCAGATAACTCGCCGAGGCCTGCCAGTTCGTCCCCAGCTGCTGTTCGACCGTGACGTTCCACGCCTGAATGCGCGGCGCATTGAGCCCCGGATCGATCGACGCAAACGTCCCCGATGCCGGGAACACGGTGTCGCGTCCGGGAACGATCGGATGAGGGTCGCCGCCGGGCAGGTGGCCGTACGGGTTGTCGAATCCTCCGGGGGGATCCGTCAGGCGCACGCGATTGCCGAACGGCGGCGCGGCGGCCGGGTTCGACATGAACTCTCCCGTCGGATAGTCGTACGACAGACCGTACGACGAACGAATCGCCAGACGGCCGTTGCCGTGCACGTCCCAACCGATGCCCACACGCGGAGCAAAGTTCATCCACTTCGTCTCGAGTCCGGTCGAGCCGTCTGGGAAACCGGGATCGCCCGGGTAGATGAGTCCTGCCGGTGCGCCTGTGTACTGGGTGCTGATCACGTTGCGCGCGAAGTCTTCACGACTGAATCGTGTAATCGCGCCACGCAGCAGGTTCTGGCTGAAGAACGGTTCCCAGCGGACGCCACCGTTGAGGGTGATCCGCTGGTTCATGCGCCACGTGTCCTGCAGGTAGCCGCCAAGGTACCGCTGGTCGAACGTGATGCCTGTCAGGCCGGAGTGGTCCAGGACGGCAACACGGCCAACCAGGAAGTCCGCCATGCCGAGACCGGTCGCCTGACCGGTGAACGTCCACTGCCCGGACCCGCGGGCCCACGTCTGCTGATCGACCTTCCAGTACGCCACGCTGAGACCCATGCCGAGCTGGTGCGCGCCCCGCACGAGCGAGAGATCGTCGTTCAATGCATACGTCTGGTTGTTGGCAATCCCCTTCGCGGCCGTTGACGCACCGATGTCGAAGCCGCCGGTGACGTTCAGCGTCATCTGATCGGGGACGTAGCTGTATGCCTTTGCACCGAGGTCCGACGGATCGAAGAACGCATTCTGACGATCGACGTCCGTGTCGGTGTAGGCAAACCGAATCGCGTTCACGGCGCTCGATCCAAACACCATCGTGTCACCGAGCGTCATCGCCTGCTGCAGGTTGTCGAGCGCCGGCTCCGTCGTCGTGAGCGGGTTGTTGGTCCGCTGGAACGCCGCGAGCGTGTTGTCGCTCGTGGCCATGTACCGGCCGAACATCGAGTGGTCCGCGTTCACCTGGAAGTCCACGCGGCCGACGAACTGGCCCTCCGAACGATCCAGCGGAATCGAATACAGCGTCTCTCCGCACGGATCCGTCGTCTTGGGCAGGCGGCCGGTCAGGTTCAAGGCCGCCGGGCTGAAGGCCGACGGGCTCACGCGGTTGTTCACGAACGGCGCGCGCAGTGTGACCGCCGTCCCGGCCTGACACTGAGCCGACGCAAACGTCGTGAAGTCGCCCGCCAGCATCTGCGGGGTCGGCACGCGCGCCAGCAGTGCTGCCGGCTCCTGCGTCGTCTCGGTCTGCTGGTACGCACCGAAGAAGAACAACCGGTCGCGCTTGATCGGTCCGCCCACGGTGCCGCCAAACTGGTGGCGCGTCAGGCCATCGTCCATCTGCTTGCCGTCAGGACCCGTCGGCGCAAAGCGGTTGATCGCGTTGAAACGCGCGTCGCGATAGAACTCGAACGCGTTGCCCGTGAATCGGTTGGTTCCGGATTTCGTGACCGCACTCACCGAGGCGCCAGACCTGACGCCGTTCTCGGCGTTGGTGCCGCTCGTCGTGACCCGGAACTCCTGCACGGCGTCAGGGAAGGGCAACGCAAGTCCCGCGGCGTTCTGCGGATCGTTGTGCAGGGCACCGTCCAGCAGATACGACACGCCGAACGAGAGCCCGCCAGCAACCGAGATGTTCACGCCGCCCTGAAAGCTGCGGTTGTTCGGACGGCCCATGTCCACCGCGGCGCCGACCTGGAAGATCAGGTCGGTGACCTGACGTCCCTGCAGCGGCAACTCGACGATCCTCTCCTGCTCGATGACCTCGCCGATGCCGGCGCTCTGCGTGTCAACGAGCGGCGCCGCGGCTTCAACGGTCACTGTCTCCGCCAGTTCACCCAGACCGAGTGTGACGTTGATCGCAGGCGATGCGGCGACCTGAAGCACGATGCCTGTCTGGACGTAGGTGCGAAACCCGGCGAGCATCACTTCCAGCCGGTACGGCCCAATCGGCAGGTTTGGCAGGACGTAGGTGCCGCTCGTATCCGTCACCGTCGTCCGCGTCAAACCCGTGTCTGTTTGAACGACTGTCACGGATACGCCAGGCAGCACGCCGCCGCTGTCGTCCGCTACCCTGCCGCTCAGTTGCGCCGTCGCCTGTGCAAAGGCGACTGCACTCGTCAGGAACAGCACCACTACGCCAATCGAGCACACCCGCGAAATACGGTTCATACACTCTCCCGTCGCTGCCGAGTTTCCCGCCGACTCTCGTGTTCTTCGTGACCGAACGTGCGAATTGCCGCACATGCTACCCCATCTGCGGCAGGCGCGGCAGGCGCGGCAGACAGCTACCCGCGTCGAACGCTCCGGGATCTGAGGACATCACCGTAGGTGGACTCGAGCCGATCGACAGCCGGTTCCCAGCGGAAACGGGCTTCGACGCGGGCTCTCGCATCGTGGCCATACTGGACTCGCCGGTCCGGCTGATCCATCAGGGACTGGAGCGCGTGCCGCAACCCTGAGGGGTCACCGGGTGCAACGTGGACTCCTGTTTCGCCATCAACCACGACCGTGCGCACGCCGGGCAGCGCAGACGCCACCGTCGGAATCCCGCTGGCGCTCGCCTCCAGGCTGACGAGGCTGAACGCCTCAGCCGCTGCCGTGGACGGACACACGTGCAGATGGGCGGCCCGGTAGTGCGACGGCAGTGCCTCGTCACTCACGTCGCCGATGAACACCACACGGCCGTGAATACCAAGCGTCCGCGCCTTGCTCTCGAAGCCCGGACGAAGAGACCCATCCCCCACAACCAGGAGCCGCCACAGATGCGAGCGCATGCCTGCCAGCGCTTCCAGCAACACGCCGAGGCCCTTGAAGTGATGCGCCGGATCGAGACCACCGACGAAGATCATGGTGAAGAGGTCCGGCGTGATCGAGAGTCGCTTCCTGAGCATCGGCTCAGCGCCCGGACGGAAGCGTTCGGTGTCCACACCATACGGATGTTCCTCGACGCCCGCCAGACACCCAGGAATGCTTGCGAGCGCTGACTGCGAGGCGTAGTCGTGAGAGCTGACGAGCACACGGTCCGCTCTGTGCACGATATGCGGCAGCACGAGACGCGCATGCCAACGAAAGATCGCCCCCTTGATACCGTTCGCAACAGCGTCCATGTGGTACGAGACGACGAGCGGCTGGTCACGGCCAAGCCACGCACGAACCAGAACTGGCTCCGCACCGCCGAAGAACGGGTAGTGCAGGTGCACGAGGTCGAAGCCACGCAGGCGCGACACGAGCGACGGGGTGAGTGCCGCATTTCCAATGCGCAGCGGCGATGAAAGCCGCTGCACGAAAGACGAATCGCCCTGATGCTGCTGGTAGCGCGGCGTCAGCACCTGCACGTCGCGCCCACGCGCGCGAAGGCGGGTCGCGTACTCCTCAGCGAGGCGACCCACACCGCCACGGTACGGCGGATAAGTGGGGACCACGTGGGCAATACGCATCAGAATGGTGAAGCCGCGCGATCCCTGACCTCGCCGAGAACATGTATGCCTTCCCTGCCCTGAGCTTCGAGCTCGCGCGGAGGATTCTGACCAGCGACGCTGAGCCACACCTGGTCGCCCAGTTGCTCCCGCAGCCTCGGCCACACGTGCCTGATGAACCACAGCACCGCGTCGGCGTTCGGAGACAGTTCGTGAAACGCCCCGACGAACAGGATCCCACGCCGTTCCCGGAATGGACGCGTCGTCGGTCTGACACCGAGGCCGTGGCCGATCACGTGCACTCGCCCGGGGGCGACCGTCTCGAACTGCTGCGCCTCGTCCGCTGACACCGCGAACACGGCGTCAACTCCGCGAGCAAGGGCAAGCTCAGCCGACACCAGGCGCCTGGCCTCGGACTCGCTGACGCTCTCGCCGAACAACCGGCGACGTAGTACATCACGCGTCGAGGTGATCGCCTCCGCGTCGTACACGATTCGTGCGCCCCCCGCCCAGGAACGAGGCTCGCCGAGCTTCGCTCGCATCAGCTTCATGTTGTGCGAACGACTGACGATGACCGTGTCGAAGGCATCCCCGCATTCGTGAAGGAATCGCTTCAACTCGCGGGCGCCATATCCACGAAGCACTTCGACGCGGCGTGGCAGATCCTCGTAGATCCGGGTCCAGTCTTCCTCCGCAGCCGCCGTCGGGAACATCGACACCGAGTGGCCCAGGCCCACCAGGCTCCGCACAATCGCCAGCGCACGCGGGTCGCCGAAACCACTGGTCTCACGCGGCACGCGGTCATCGATGAACAGGATGCGCTGCCCGCCACGCAGCCGGTCACGGGCGGTCAACACACCCCTGGTCGTCGTCGACACCTGCGGCTGGGCAGCCAGCCAGTCGCGATGTGCGTCCACGAACACGGCGCGACGTTCGAGTTGCATCGTGGTCGCTGCGGACGCCGATGAGGAACTTGCAAACTCGATGTGCTGGACGATGGCGCGCGGTTCGTAGACGACACGCTCGGTTGGCCTTCCAGGCACGAACGCAATAGTCCACGTCCTCGTAGTACGCCGGCTGATAGCGATCGTCGAAGCCACCGAGATCACGAAAGAGCTGTCTGGACGTCAGCATGAATGCCGCTGAGCAGTAGTCCACGTCACGGCTGTACGGATACTGCGGCGCTTCCGGCCAGTCGCCCCGGCCGTACCCCACGCACGACCCGTCGCTCCAGATGATGCTCCCAGCTTCCTGAAGCCGGCCGTCGGGAAACACGAGACGGCCGCCGACGACGCCGATGGAGGCGTCGGATTCAAGCGTCTCCAGCGCTGCTTCGACGGCGCCGGCCTGGATCTCGGTGTCGTTGTTGAGGAAGAGAAGGTGTGTGCCCCGAGCCGTGTGTGCGGCGAGGTTGCACGCACGAAGAAAACCCAGATTCTCGCTCTGTGGGAGAACCGTCACGCCGCACAGACGACGGAGGACGACCTCGGTGTCGTCTGTCGAGTGGTTGTCCACGATGACCAGTTCGAAGGGCACCGACAGACGTTCGCGAAGCCGCTTCAGGCACCGCAACGTGAGCTCGGCGCGATTGTGGAGCACGAGCAACACCGACACGGTTGGCTGATCGTCTTCGACGAACCGCAGCTCGTCGCCGCTGCCGATGAAGTTCACCAGCTCAGATCGGCACGTCTCAACGAGCGCCCGAACGGCGGCCGCGGTCTCCTCAGGTTGTGGTGGCGGGGGCGCCTCCATGATCCCGGCGCGACCGGCCATGTAGGAACGAAGGTGACGCAGGTCGATGAGCCACCGGCGTGGTGACAGCGGGAGGCGACCCTCTCGAAGTGCGTCGAATGCCAGCGACGCAGCGGTCTTGAGATATTTGATGCTCGAGACGGAGTCGGCCATGCGCGCGGGTCCCGGCGATTGTGTCACGCGCGGTGAGCCGAGCTTACCTTCGATTCCTTCGTGTCATCGTGGCTTGGCTAAAACCGCGATGAACGGATCCAGGTATCCGCGCGTGACCAGCTCGCCTCGAGGTCTGCGTCGATCTCGGCTGACTTCATGCCCCTGCCCGCGAGCGCCTGCTGGATGCCAAGGAGCGACCACCCGTTGTGCGGATGATCCTTGAGCTCTGTGCGGTACGCCTGCTCAGCTTCCTCAAAACGCTTCGCCTCGAGGAGTGCGGCGCCCAGCCAGTGGAACGCCGAGAACGGCAGCGGCTCAGGCTCGTCGTAGACGAGTGCTTCCTGCGTTGTGGCCGCTCGGCGGAACGTCTCGATCGCGCCGGGGAGATCGCCGGCCATGCGCTGCATCTCGCCCTCGAGGATGCCCGCCACGATCGACAGCAGGTTCTTCGCCGGATGCACCCGGAAAGCAGAGGTGGACGTCTCAGCGGTCTTCTTCACGCGCGCAAGGTAAACCGCGGCGAAGTCGGCATCGCCCTGCTTGAGATGCGCGTAGCCCTGCGAGAAGTCCCACAGCGCGCCCTGGATCTCCTGCGTGGGCCTGTCCGTCACCTGGAGCACTTCGTCGAAACGCCCGAAGCGAATCTGCGTCAGCACTTCATAGAAGGACTGCCCCGTCAGCTTGGAGTAGTCCTTGCCCGCACGCATCGCAATCGCGCCCTGGCCATCGTACGCGGCGGCGTAGAGCAGCATGTGCAGATTGTGTTCGGGATAGATCGCGAAGCCCTCACCGACGGCCGCCTTGAGATCGGAGTGCCACGCCATCAGGTTGGCACGCACCGAGTCACCCCACCGCCCGATCTCGTTCCACGTGTGCGAGGGCATGTGGTTCATGTGGCTCGCACCAGGAATCGAGCGCCCCAGGAATTCCGCGCACGCCTCGGCCCGCCCCGGGACCATCGTTGACTCGGTGGCATGGACGTAGAGATGGCACGCGCCAGGATGCTGCACGTCGCGCGCAAGAATCCCCTCGAGCACCTGATGCAGACGACGCACGTTGGGATCGGTGTGGTCGCGGGTGCCGCGGCGAGGCTCGAGCAGGAAGAGCGAGTCGGCGTAGAGTGTCGCGATATCGAGGTCGTCCGGATAGTGCGCCGCCACCTTCTGCATGGCGTCCGCATACGCGCGGTCCTGTTCAACGCGCGTGTTGGCGTCGAACTTCTCCACGTAGCGCACGGACATGGCGTTGATGAGGGCACGCTCCGAAGGGCTGGCCTTGGCGCTCAGCGACATCGCCTTGCGGATGGCCGTGTAGGCGTGCGGTGATTCTTCGGGCGTCATCGGGGCGTTGAGATACGAACCCCACGCCCACGCCTCGCCCCAGTAGCAGATCGCGCAGTCAGGATCCCGCTTCCATGACTCGCGGAACGATCGCACGGCCTCAGGCTTGGCGAAGGAGTACATCATCTGGAAGCCCTGGTCGAAGAACGCCTGCGCTTCCTTGTTGGTGGACGAGGTCGGCCTCGCAAACGTGCCCAGGCCGGTCTTGTAGATCTGAATCGGCTCCGTGTAGCGCTCGTAGACCGACCGAACCGAAGGCGTCGCTGGAGCCTGCGCCCGTGCCGGCGCTGCCGCCGCGATGCATCCAGCCGCCAGGATCACACCCAACACAGCGCCGCGAATCGTCATACGGAAACCTCGGAGCCTCGAAGAAGATGGCAAGAGCGAGGCGAAAAATTGGTCGGGGCGACTGGATTCGAACCAGCGACATCTCGCTCCCAAAGCGAGCGCTCTACCAGGCTGAGCCACGCCCCGACTCTTGAAGGAACTTAGATGTTACCTCGGGCTCGGCCAAAGCCGAGCACTACGCCTACACAAGAGCCTTGAGGAGCGCCTCCAGCGCCGGCAGCTCCTTGGGCAGCTTCTTCTTGAGCTTCGCCCGGCACGCAGAGTCGAACTTCTGCGACGCCACCAGATGCTGAAACTTCCGCAGCGGGTTATGGAAGAGCGGGCAATCCTGCGCACCCTTCACGTGCGACCCGGTTTCCCCGAAGAATCCGGCCAGTGCGGTCACGGTGACGTTGGCGATCACCCGATCGGTCTCCGGGCCCTCGGCCTTCAGGTCGTCGAACCCGGCGCACGAGAAGATCACCACAGGCGGCTTCCTGTTCTCAGGCCACCACCCGTACAGGTTCAGCGTGTCTTCATCGCGCATCCAGTGACGCGTGACGCACGCCAGGACGTTAGCCCGCAACTCAACGGTCTTGGCCTCGAGCCGATGCGCAAGCTGCTCGGCCTTCAGATAGGGCGTTCCGTCGCTCGCTCGCGTCTCGAGGTCCCACACGTCGAGCGGTATCGACATATCCACGAGCTCAAACCCGAACACATCCTGCGCAGCATTCATGCGTTGCAGCGTCCTCTCCAGTGACGGAAACACGTCGTCGATATCCCACACAGCCACGCGGATCGGACGCCCGGTCGTCGCGCGGCGACTCGTCGCGCGTGTCGAGGTAGCAGGCACAACCGACACCGTGTCGGACCGGTGGCACAGCGTCATGTTGGGGTCGCGCGCGTAGACAACGGGCACGGCCCAGTCGATGAGCTCGCCCTGCATCGAGTAGTTGACGGCGATGCGCGCCTCGCGCGCCGACTGCCCGACCGTCATGCCCTGCGCGAGCGACCAGTAGAAGTGCTGCGCAAATGACGTCGCCGAGGAATCCAGCACGCTGTATTGATTGGCCACGAGCGCCGGCAGCCCGTGCGAGACAAGCGCCTGCGCCACGCCCTTGTTGAACTCGGCCTGGCCGCCGGTGCCGCTCTGGCACGCGTTCAGGAACACCAGGCTCAGGCCGCGCTGACAGAAGATCTCGCGCACGGACCGCTCGCCAAGCGGCACTTCCCCGCCGCGCGTGTCCTCGAACATCAGCGCGCCTTCCCCAGTCGCCTCGTTGAACACGCCGTGCCCGATGAAGTGGACGATGGTGAATTCGCCTGTGGAGAGGCGTCCATGAATACTGCTTGGCGTGGCGCGCGGAAGCACGTCCACCGACACAAGACCAGCCTCGATGAGCGGTTCGAATCCGCGGCGGATGACTTCGATCTCCTGCGTGATCGACAAATGACCGAACCCGACCGGCTGCGCTGCTGCCACGAGGATCCGCAGCGGTCCACGTCGCGCCGGAATGACGTCAGCCGGGATCGAAGTGAGCACGTTCCGCACGAAGTGGATGTCTTCCGTCGCGAGGAAGCTCTGGCGTCCTGAGTCGTACGCGAACTCCCACGGCTTCTCCGCGATCCACGGGATCATCGACGTCAACACGAAGTCGAGCCGGCGACGCTGCTGCCGCGAGCGAGCCTCGTCGTAGAGACGCCTGACGTCGCCCTGAAAGAGCGTCTCGAACAGGTCCCTGCCGAACGCCACCATCTCCATGTCCGACGGCAGCGATCCCTGCTCGCGATTGGTGTAGGCCTTGATCCGTTCGTGCGTATCGATGATCGTCCCGAAGCGTGTGGCCTCCTCGCCCTTCCCCTTCCTCAATTTCATCGACGTCGTCACCCGCGCCCCACCGTAACTGGCGAACACGCGCGCGAAGGCCGGCCGTTGACCTTCATTACTCGTTGATTCCTTGGGCTTGCGCGTCCTCGATCTCGACGTTGCGCTGGCCTGCTCTTCGGGCTCGGCCGTGTCCATGATGACGATGTGGAACGTGTCGGTGTCTTCGCGGTCCTGGACAACGCTCGTGGGTGCCGCGAGAGCCGGTCCCGTTGGAAGCGGTGCGACCGAGGGCATCGCTGTCGGTGAACCTGTTGAGCGGGCTGCCAGAGGTGTCGTGGCGACGCTGCCAGCGACAGGAGCCACGGGCGCGGCACCGCGCAGCACGCGCGTGAAACGACGATCCGGCAGCGGCACTTCGGGATCGACCAATCGCAGCGACTGCGACTGTCCTGCCAGTGCGCGCGCGAGGAACGTGGCGGTCTCTTGACGCTTGAAGAAGTCCACGTGCGTGACCTGACCGCCATCGGCGGTGCTGAGGTTCCCGCCAGGGCCGAAGCAGCCGATGCGGTCGCCGGTGACGTATGGTGTGCCGTCGCGATCGACACGCCACCCGCCTTCGCTCGGCACGACCAGGTCGTTGGCTGAGGCAAAGAAGGTGTCGATGCCCACGTCGAGGGCACGCTCCCACACGTTGTCGTCGGCGTGATGGTTGGAGACGAGCGCCGAATAGGTCTGGAGCGGCGGCCCAGGAGGCTCCTGCAGCCCGGCGACGAAGTCACCAGCGCCGTCCATCGCCCTCAGCCCTGGGAGATCACCGGTCACGTGTCCGGCCAGCCAGACGATCGCCTCGGAGACGAACTCGGCGCCAGTGGTGAACGGATTGTCGGGCAGCATCTCCATCAGATTGGCGAACCAGCCAACCGTCTGGTCCCAGCGCTCGGGTGTCGCGAGCGGTGTGCCTTCGTTGGGCGAGGCGACGAGCACCGCCTGACCGAGTTGCAGCCGGTCGGCGAGATCACCATGAAGGGCGCGATCCTCGACCGCGCTGCGAAACACGAGACCACCTCGCGAGTGTGTGATTACGTCGCATTGGGCCCCGCCTGCTGGCAGACCCGAGAGCAGTTGTTCCGCGTTCTCAGCCGGTGTGCGGCTCAATGAGAAGTGGTTGAAGGCGAAGATGCGAGGGCCGTAGAGCGGCGCCACGCGATCGAAGAAATCTGTGTGCGTGAGCGCCTTGTAAGCGTCTCCGCAGTTGGAGAACGTCCCGTGCACGAACACAAGGGAGCGCTGGCCCGACTCAGGACGTCCCGGCTCCAGACGCAGATCGCCAGACGTAGGCGTCACGTGGAACCAGCCTTCGCTCAGTCCCTTCTCCTTCCAGGTGCGCGTCTCCCACGCGAGCGCGAGCTTCGGGAGCGCGATGCCGATCACCTTGTTGATCGCGACCTTGCTGACCTTGACGACCAGACCCTTGAGAGCGGATCCGACGATGCCGCGTCGCCCGGTGGCGCTGCCCACGCGGCGGACCGGCACCTGGAAGCGCAGAGACGAAAGCCGTGCGCGCTTGCGACTCGGCGCCACGGGTGGTGCACCGACGTGGAAGGTCAGCGCGCCGGATGGATGGCGGATCGCGAGCACGCCCGTTTCTCCAGGCTTGAGATCGACGTCGATCACCAGCTCCGGCGGGCCCGCGCCTCGACGCGCGCCGACAACAGGCGGTGTCGCCTCGAAGGCGTCAGCGACGCTGACGCCGCTCGCCTGCAGGAACTGATCGGGAACCGTGGGCGCTGCCGTCGCGCCACCTCCCCGTCGTGCACGCCCGAGCGGAGTGCGCGTGATCTTCCAGTCGCCGGTCTCACGTGATTTCGCCATGGATTTCCTCATTCCCCGAGTTCGCCCGAATTTCGATCAACCACGAAGAACACGAAGATCAACGAAGAAAGTTAGGTACTGCCTTCGTTCTCTTCGTGCCTTCTATGTTGCGGGCCGCGGTCAAGCTCCCTTTCTAGCATGCGTTTCGTCTGTCGTCCTCACGCGGGTCCGGACCCGTCTGGGTCGATGACCCAGCGCTCGCCTTCTATCCGGGCTCGCGCGCAGGCGCGCGGCCCCCAGAGACTATGCAGTCTCAGTCCGGACACAGAAGCGGCGGTACCTCCTTCGTGGCGGTCGCCGCGCGACCCTACACGAACCGTACGCGCCGCGCGCGTGAGAGACGCGCCACTGTCGCGCGTGCCGGTTACACGCCTTTCACGAGCGCGCCCTCGGGCACGAGGCCGGCCGTCACATAGCGCCACAGCGCGATCAGGAGCTTGCGGGCCACCGCGACGATCCCAATCCGCCGGGCGCGTTTGCCTGTCCCAAAATTCGCCTGATACCACTGCGTCAGCGCACTCTGCGGTTGCCACCGCACCCAATTCCAGGCGAGCTGAATACTGATGGCCTGCAACCGCGCATTCCCGGCGCGACTGATCCCTTGCTCCCGGGTCGAGTCGCCACTGTCATACGGCGTCGGCGCAAACCCGAGCAGGCCGCCAATCTGTCGCCGATTCCGGAACGCTCGCCAGACCAACCCCTCGTCGAGTAACACCGACGCACTGGTCGCGGCCACGCCCTTCAACTGCACCAACTGCCGGACCGCGGCGGATACCGGGGCGGCGGTCACGACGGCCTGTTGCTGCGCGTCCAGGGCCGCGATCTGGGCCGCCAGGCCTTGGAGCCGGGCCTCCGCGCGCGCCAGCCGCGCTTGCACTTCCGCCGGCAGCGCGGCCCCCGCCCAATCCCGCAGGCTCGTCCACCAGGCACCGCGCTGCC
>JABFSA010000107.1 GCA_013140775.1 Acidobacteriota bacterium
GCTGAGGGGGTTCCTGCTGGCGTTTCAGTCGGTGACGCCGCTCACCATTGGTGAGCTGTGGGCGTGGTCGAGCGCTCTCAAGCTGACGCTCGTCGGTTACATCACCGATCTTGCCGTGCGCGTTCGGGCGGTGCGCGGCGCGTTTGCACTCGCCGACGCCTATCTCGCCGCACTCGATACGCCGCACAGCCGGCGGGTGCCCGCGCTTTCACACGACGCCAGCCTGGCGTTCATGGTGCGCGTGCTCCAACGTGTCCGCGAGTACGGACCGCGGGCCGGGCTCGTGCGCGCGGAGGTGGACGCGTGGTTAGCCTCGAAGGGGTTGTCGTCCGAGGATGCCATCCGCGTCGAAGGGCAGCGCGAGGCGGCCGACCAGGTGTCGATGGCCAACGCGGTCACGAGCCTTCGGCTGTGCGCCACGCTCGACTGGAGCCGCTTCTTTGAAAGCGTCAGTCACGTCGAGCAGGTGCTCAACCGCGACCCCTCGGGAACGTACGGCCAGATGGACTTTCTCACCAGAGATCAGTACCGACGTGCCGTCGAAGAGCTCGCGGGATACTCGGCCGAGGAACAGGTGCGCGTGGCATTGGCCGCTGTCGAGCAGGCGCGGCAGGCGTCAGCACCAGGCCGCGACCCGCGATCCGAGCACGTCGGCTACTACCTCGTTGGTCCAGGACGCGGCGATTTCGAGAAGCCGTTTCCGTCTCCGCTCAAAAGGCTGCGGTGTGTCCAGCGTTTTCTGCGGGCCCACGCCAGCTTTCTCTACCTGACCGCCATCGCCGCGTTGACCACACTCTTCGTTGCCGCAGCGGTGCTGTACGCCGGATGGGCTGGCGCCTCGGAGATGCGTGTCCTGGTCGGCTGGCTCACGCTCATCCCAGCCAGCGAGCTGTCCATCACGATCATCCAGCACGTCCTCTCGAGCATCCTGCGACCGTCGCGTTTACCAAGAATCGACCTTGAAAGCGGTATTCCGGCAGACGGTCGCACCATGGTCATCGTGCCGACCCTCTTTGCCACGACGGGCGCTGTCGAGGA
Organism: Acidobacteriota bacterium; assembly: GCA_013140775.1. Taxonomy (GTDB): domain Bacteria; phylum Acidobacteriota; class Vicinamibacteria; order Vicinamibacterales; family UBA2999; genus JABFSA01. The sequence continues at coordinate 1,039 of JABFSA010000107.1, forward strand.
GCTACTGGCGCACCTCGAAGTACAGGCCCTCGGCAACGTGGACCCGAGGATCCATTTCGCAGTGCTCAGCGATTTCGTGGATGCCGATGCGCAGCACATGCCGCACGACTCCGAGATCCTCCAAGCGGCTCGGGATGGCGTGCAGGCACTCAACCGGCGGTACAGCGAGGGGCGAGACGATCGCTTCTTCCTGTTTCATCGAAAACGGCTGTGGAATGCCAGCGAAGGCCGCTGGATCGGGTGGGAGCGCAAGCGAGGCAAGATCGAGGAGTTCGTGCGCCTGCTGCGCGGAGCCTCCGACACGAGCTTCGTCGAGTCGGTGGGTGATCTCTCGGTCCTTCGGGACATCACGTACTGCATCACGCTCGACAGCGACACGCGCCTGCCTCGCGATGCCGCGAAGGCCTTGATCGGGATCGCGATGCACCCGCTCAACCAGCCGCGCATCGACCCGAAATCCCGCCTCGTGACAGAGGGGTATGGTGTCATCCAGCCGCGTGTCAGCGTCACGATGGCCAGCGCGGCAGGCTCGGTGTTTGCCAGGGTGTATGCGGGCCACACCGGCGTCGATCCCTACACGACGGCGGTTTCGGATGTCTATCAGGACCTCTTCGGCGAAGGCATCTTCACCGGCAAAGGCCTGTTTCACGTCGATGCGTTCCACACAGCGCTCGAGGGCCGCGTGCCGGAGAACGCGCTGCTCTCACACGACCTCTTCGAGGGACTCTACGCCCGTGCCGCGCTTGTCACCGACGTTGAAGTCGTTGACGACTATCCGCCCACAGTCCTCGCCCATGCCAGGCGCCAGCGCCGGTGGGTGAGGGGCGACTGGCAGATATTGCTGTGGCTGTTCCCGTTCGTTCCCAGCTCGCGGGGCATCGAACGCAATCCGCTCACGATGATCAGCCGATGGAAGATCCTCGACAACCTTCGGCGCAGCCTGGTGCCGCCCAGCCTCGTCCTGTTGCTGTTCGCGGGGTGGACGGTGTTTCCGGGATCGCCGGTGGTCTGGACGCTGGCCGCGTTGGCCGTCCTCGGCGCGGCGGTGCTCACGCTTCTTCCGCGGCTGTTGCTGTTGCCATGGAGCCGCCCGCTCGCTGTCTCGGCGCGGCGCCTGTGGGACGACGCGCGTACGGCCGTGGCGCAAACGACCTTGTCGCTTGTCCTGCTTGCGTACCACGCATGGGACCTGGTGCATGCGATCGTCCTGACGCTCGTGCGGATCCTCTTTACGCAGCGACGGCTGCTCGAGTGGGAGACGGCCGCGAGCACCGCCGCGCGCGCGGCAGGGTTGATCGGACGGGGAGGTGTTCGCACCTTCGAAGTCGAGATGGCCTCGAGCTCGTTCATTGCGCTCGCCGTGCTGGTAGTCCTCGCCGATGCCTCGGGGGACGTGTGGGCGTGCGCGCTGCCCTTCGCTGTGGCCTGGCTCAGCGCGCCGGCGATCGGTTTCTGGCTCAGCCGTCCGGTGCAGGCAGCGCACTGGCAGTTCGATCAGGCGGACCGACACCAGCTGCGTGCGTGGGCGCGTCTCACGTGGAGGTACTTCGAAGTCCACGTCGGTCCCCGCGACCACTGGCTGCCGCCCGACAATCTGCAGGAAACACCGGATGCACGCATCGCGCACCGCACGTCTCCGACGAACATCGGCATGGGACTGCTGGCCACGCTTGCCGCCCACGACCTCGGATATCTCACAACCCGTGAGCTCCTGCAGCGGATTGAAGACACGCTCGACAGTCTGGAAGGCCTCGAGTCGTACGACGGACATCTCCTGAACTGGTACGACACGTTGACGCTGGCACCCCTCATGCCGCGATACGTATCGACGGTCGATAGCGGCAATCTGGCGGCGTCGCTCCTGACGTTGGCCGCGGGTCTGGATGAACTTGTCATCGCCGCGCAGACGCGGCAGCAGCGTCTCGAAGGGCTGCGCGACACGGCCGTCAACCTCATCAACGCGACGACCCCGGTCCGATTTGACCGCCCGGACGCATCGGACGACCGTCGTCGCAGGGCGCTCCACGAGGTGGCGCGATCGGTTGTGGACAGCGTGTCCGATGACCCGACCGATACGCCCATGGTCACGACCGAACTGCTGGTGTGCTGGAAGGACGCGCTCGAGGCAGAGATGGCGGTGAGCGATCCAGAGGCCCCGAATACGGCCTCGCTTGAGGCCACTGAATGGTCGGTCGCGCTGCTCGAGCGGCTCACGGCGTGTCTCGACGCCGAGAATGGCGAGGAGCCCTCGATTCCGATGCGGCTCGAGGCGCTGGCCGGGCGTTGCCGCGCCCGCACGGAGGAGATGAGCTTCGAGTTCCTTTACGACAGAAGCCGGCACCTCTTCGCCATTGGCTACAGACTCGCTGACGAGGAGGGCCCCGGCAGACTCGACGGCTCGTTCTACGATCTGCTGGCCTCCGAAGCCCGCCTCGCCAGCTTCCTCGCGATTGCGAGCGGCAGCATTCCACAGCGCCACTGGTTCCACCTCGGGAGGCCGGCCGTCAGCGTGGATGGCGTGCCGACGCTGCTGTCGTGGAGCGCGTCGATGTTCGAGTACCTGATGCCGACGCTGCTGATGCGGGTGTTCCCGGGCACGTTGCTCGACGCCACCTGTCGCGGTGTTGTTCGCCGGCACATTCAGTACGGGCGGCGCCGGAACACGCCGTGGGGTATCTCGGAGTCGGCGTTCAG
>JABFSA010000123.1 GCA_013140775.1 Acidobacteriota bacterium
CACAGGCACCAACGGCCGCTGCGCCGGCGGCTCCCGCGCGCCCGATCGACTTCAACTGGGACGTCCGGCCGATCCTGTCGGACAACTGTTTCCGGTGTCACGGCCCTGACGAGAAGAACCGCCAGGCCGGTCTGCGTCTCGATACCCCCGAAGGCGCATACGCCGCGCTCCGTCGTCCCAACACTCACGCGATCGTTCCGGGCAAGCCGGACGAGAGCCAGATCATCTTCCGCGTCACGCACGCGAATGCTGCCGTTCGGATGCCGCCCCAGGTCACGAACAAGGTGCTGTCCGCGGAGCAGGTCGAGATTCTTCGCACGTGGATTACGCAGGGTGCCCAATACAAGCCGCACTGGGCTTTCATTCCGCCGGTCAAGGCGACGCCTCCGCAGGTCACCGCGAATCGGCCGCTGACCGACATCGACCGCTTCGTCATCGCGCGTCTTGCGCGAGAAGGCATGACGCTTTCGCCCGAGGCCGATCGCGAGACGCTCATCAACCGCGTGACGCTCACGCTGACCGGGTTGCCGCCCACGCTGGCCGAAGTGGACGCGTTCCTCAAGGACACAAGCACGAACGCCTACGAGAAACTCGTCGATCGTCTGCTCGCGTCGCCCGCCTACGGTGAGCACATGGGCGGTCAGTGGCTCGACGTCGCTCGCTACGCCGACAGCGATGGATTCCTCGACGACCTGCACGATCGGCTGCTCTGGCCGTATCGCGATTGGGTGATCGGCGCGCTCAACAAGAACATGCCGCTCGATCAGTTCGCCACGTGGCAGCTTGCCGGTGATCTACTGCCCAACGCGACGAAGGAACAGCGGCTGGCGACGACCTTCCTGCGGGTGGGCAAGCGCACCAACGAGAACGGCGCCATCGACGAGGAGTATCGCGTCGAGTACGCCGTGGATCGCGCGGTGACGGTCGGGACCGGATTTCTCGCGCTTACCGTGGGCTGCGCGCGTTGCCACGACCACAAGTACGACCCGATTCCAACGAAGGACTTTTATTCGCTGACCGGCTTCTTCAACAGCACGGACGAGCCTGGCTTCTACGCTCCCGGTCGAACGGGTGTGACCGCGGGGCCGACCATGGAGTGGACGGACGCGGCAACGGAAAAGAAGCTCGAGGCCCTGCGACAGGCGCTCGGACCCAGGGTGAAGGCGTACGACGCGTCGCGCGCGGCGGCAGCGAAGACAGCGTCAGCGGCGGCTGACTCCCTGGTTGCCGATTCCGCGGCGCTGCAGCAGACCATCCAGAAGTCGCTCGACCGTAACCTCACGGGCTACTACCCGCTCGACGAGATGCGTCCGATTGCCGAGGACGAGATCGCGACGCCGCTGCCGCAGGCGAGGCTGTCGCCTTCGCCGATGTCGCTCGCGTCATTGCAGGAGCCGTGCGTCAGCAACAACGGGCCGCTCGTGTCCGACGCCGAATGCCAGAAGGCGTTCCGCGCGGCACCGGCCGCCGAACGCCGCGGAGAGATTCTCGCCGGCGGTCTTGTGCGGAAGGAGCTGACCGCATCGCCAAGCGCTGGTGGTAATGCGGGCCCGGCGACGCTGATGAGCGCATCGCTGAAAGATGGTGTCAAGGGCAAGGCGTTCTTCTTCGACACCGACGACATGATGGGCGTGCTGGGCAAGGGCATCGGCTACTACGAGCGCACCCAGCCCTTCAGTCTCGACCTCTGGGTCCGCGCCGGACAGGTGTACGACGACTCGACGATCCTGCATCACCGTGAAACGGAGAATGCGGGCAACGCCGGTTACGAGCTGCACCTCGAGAAGAACTTCGTCCGCTGGGACATGATGCATTCCCGGGCGGGGAACGGCATCGGCGTGATCTCGAAGCAGGCCATCCCGATCAACACCTGGGTGCACATCACGCTGACCTACGACGGGTCGAGCCAGGCTGCCGGGACGCGCATTTACATCGATGGGAAACCCGCCGAGGTCGCCGTCCTTCGCGACAATCTGACCCGGACGATTATTCCCAACGGCAACGCCAATCAGAACGATCACGCGCTTGGTCTGGCCTTCGGCAAGCGCTTGCGCGCGCAGCCGATCAACAAGGGCGCGCTCGACGAAATCCGGGTGTTCAAGAGTGCGCTCACGCCGCTCGAGGTGCGATATCTCCACCAGCAGACGCAGCCGTCCGGGCCCCTCGCCGCGTCACGACAGGAAGTCGTGGATCTCCTTGTCGGAGGTGACGCCAGTGTCGAGACGAGCTTCACCGCGCTGACGACGGCTCGGAACGCCGAGAACGAGGCCAGCTCGCTGGTTCCGCAGATCATGGTGATGGGCGACATGCCCACGCCGCGGCCGACCTACGTGCTCGTGCGCGGCAACTACGAAGACCACGGCGAGCAGGTGCCGCCCCGCGGCCTCGACATGGTTCTTCCGTGGAACCCGGCGTACCCCGAAAACCGAGTGGGTCTCGCCAAATGGTTGTTCGATCCGAAGCACCCGCTGACGTCGCGGGTCTTCGTGAACCGCACGTGGCAGATGCACTTTGGCCGCGGTCTCGTGGAGACGGCGGAGGATTTCGGGTCACAGGGATCGATCCCGACGAATCCTGAACTGCTCGACTATCTCGCGGTCAACTTCCGTGAGTCCGGATGGGACATCAAGCGTCTTCACAAGACGCTCGTGATGTCGGCGACCTACCGCCAGGCATCGGACATCAGCGACGAGGCGCTCAAGAAGGATCCGCGCAACATGCTGCTGGCCCGGTACTCGCGCGTGCGGATGCCGGCCGAGATGGTGCGCGACAACGCGCTGGCCGCCAGCGGGTTGCTGGTGAAGCGGATGGGTGGTCCCAGTGTCTACCCCTATCAGCCCAAGAACATGTGGGACGGCTTCAACGTCTACACCTACCCTGACGCCGACAAGGTGCCGGCCGACGATCACCATCGCCGGAGCGTGTACTCCTTCATCAAACGTAACTCGTCGCACCCGGCGATGTCGTCGTTCGACATGCCGGAGCGCTGGAGCACGCAGGCACGTCGCCTGACGTCGAACACGCCGCTCCAGGCGCTCGTGATGCTCGACGATCCGCAGTTCCTCGAGGCGTACCGATCGTTGGCGACGCATGCCATCAAGGCGGACGCAGACAGCAACGCGCAGATCGCGCGGGTGTTCCGTCTGACGACGCGTCGGCAGCCGCGCGCCGATGAGCTTGCCGCCCTGCGCACGTACTACGACGCGCAGATCGCCCGCTTCACGGCGGATCGTGAGTCGGCGAAGAAGCTGGTATCGATTGGTGTCACGCCGGTAGATGCCACAGTGGATCTGGTGCGTCTGGCCGCCCTGACCAACGTGACTACCGTCGTGATGAACACCCCCGACGCGTATTCGTTGCGCTAGAACCCGAGCGAAGAAAGCAGGCGAACATGAGCGGCAAACGATTCGACCCGGCGGAGTTCGACCAGGCTCGGCGCGCGTTCATCCTGAAGACTGGCGTCGGCCTCGGATGGCTGACACTGGCGGAACTGATGGGAACGCCAGCGTTCGCCCAGCAAAACCCCATTCCGGCCGATGGACACGCAGGCCTGCCGGGCTTTCCGAATCACCCACCGCGAGCCAAGCGCATCATCTATCTCCACATGCTCGGCGCCTTCTCCCAGAACGACACGTTCGACTACAAGCCAACGTTGGAGAAGATGCACGGCGAGGAACTGCCGAGCTCTGTGATGGCAGGCCGGCGTCTTTCGACGATGGTCAAGGGACAGACGTCGTATCCGATCGTCGGCCCTGTCGCCAAGTTCAAGCGGTATGGCAAGACCGGCACGATGGTCAGCGACGCCATGCAGCACGTGGGCGGCATCATCGATGAAGTGTGTCTCATCAAGACGATGAACACCGAGCACGTGAACCACGACCCGGCGTCGAAGTTCCTTCACACGGGTTTCCAGATCGCAGGGCGACCGTCAACAGGCGCGTGGGTCACCTACGCGCTCGGTTCAACCAACAAGGATTTGCCGCGGTTTGTCGTCATGAGCTCGGGCAATCCGGGCGGCGTGCCGATCGACGCGTCCACGTGGGCGGCGGGCTTCATGCCGTCTCACTACCAGGGTGTGCAGTTCCGCTCTGGGCAGGCGCCGGTGCCGTACATCGAGAGCCCGGACGGGCACAGCCGCAAGGATCGCCGCGAACTACTTGACGCCATTGGTAAGATTGCGACGCTTCAGGGCAAGGTCGCGAACGACCCTGAAATTCCGTCACGGATCAGCCAGTACGAAATGGCGTATCGGATGCAGGAATCGATTCCCGAGATTGCGGACATCTCCGACGAGCCGGATCACGTGCTCGACTTGTACGGACCTGATGTGCGCAAGCCCGGAACGTTCGCTCGCAACTGCCTGCTCGCGCGCCGGCTTGCGGAACGTGACGTGCGCTACACGATGGCCGTGCACATGGGGTGGGACCATCACGGCGGCATCGCGGCGCGTCTTCCGCAGACATGCAAGGAGATCGATCAACCGACGGCCGGTCTCATCACCGACCTGAAGCAGCGCGGCCTGCTCGACGACACGCTGGTCGTGTTCAGCACCGAGTTCGGCCGCACCTCGTTTGCCCAGGGGACGCTGAAGACGAACTTTGGCCGCGACCACCACGGCGGCAACTTCTGCGTCTTCATGGCTGGCGGCGGCGCGAAGGCCGGGCTCACGTACGGCGAGACCGACGACTTCGGCTACAACATCGTCAAGGACGGGGTCCACATTCACGACTTGAATGCCACCATCCTGCACATGCTCGGCATCGACCACCTGAAGCTGACGTACCGCTCGCAGGGACGTGATTTCAGGCTGACCGACGTTCACGGGAGCGTCGTCAAGGGAGTGTTCGCGTAAGACCTCACGGAAGAGTAGAGCGGGTGCCGCGCCCTTCGGCAAGCTCAGGGCGTCCCGAGCAAGCCCAGGGACGAAGCGGGACCCGCCGAGTTGGAAACGCGCACGCGCGTCTCGGTTTCAATCAAGCCCGTCGGGTAAGACACGACTTTCCGTCCGTGTAAGTCAGTGAATCCGTACGTAGAACTGGAGGCCGTATGAAGTTGGGACCAGTCGTTGGCTGGATCATCGTTGGCATCCTGCTGACGGGGCCGATGGCCGCGTTTGCGCAGGACGCAACGCTGAACGGAAGTATTCGGGATAACACAGGGGCAGTACTGCCGGGCGTCACGGTGACGGCGACCCACGAAGCCGCGGGCACGACGTTTGTGAGCGTAACGGACGAGCGCGGATTGTACCGGCTCCCGGTGAGAGCCGGCGTCTATCGCATCTCGGCGGAACTGACCGGGTTTACGACGGTCGTGAGGCCAGGAGTCGAGTTACTGCTCGGACGCCAGGTGTCACTGGATCTCGAATTGACCATATCGGGCGTCCAGGAAACCGTCACCGTGACCGGTGAAGCACCGCTCATCGATACGACGTCATCCAACATCGCCAGCAACATCGATCCGCGGCAGATGCAGGACCTGCCGTTGAACGGCCGGAACTGGATGGACCTGACGCTTCTGTCGCCTGGAAGCCGCACGAACTCCGCGACAGAAATCCCGCAGGACCGCCAGGGTTACTTCCAGATCAACGTCGATGGACAGCAGGTCACCTTCACCCTCTGCTGCCAGCAGAATCAGCCGCGCTTCAGCCGCGACGCGATTGCAGAGTTCGAGTTGACCACTAACCGATTTGACGCCACCAAGGGGCGCACGGCCGGCATGATGGTGAACGCCATCACCAAGTCGGGCACCAACACCCCGTCTGGCACCTTCTCGGGTTACTTCCGCGACGACAAGTTCAACGCGAAGGACTTCATCCAGAACCGCGTGCTGCCGTATTCCAACAAGCAGTTCAGCGGCACGTTCGGCGGGCCGATCGTCCGCGACCGGATCCATTTCTTCGGCAACATCGAGCGCGAGACAGAGCCGAGTACGGTGACCTTCTCCAGCCCGTGGCCAGCTTTCAATCAGGACCTCGAGGGCAAGAAGACCGAGTTCAAGGCCGGGCCCAAGGTTGACTGGCAGTTCACGTCGAACCTGCGGACGAGCGTGCGGTACAGCCGCTACGAAATTGAGATTCCCAACATCGGCACGGGCGGCGCTGCGATGCATCCCTCGACCGGCCGCGTGGACGAGCGCGTCGCGAATCAATGGTTCTTCGATGTGAATCAGGTCTTGAACTCGAACAGCCTGAACTCCGTCAAGGTTGGAACAGCGTATCTGCGATACCTGTTGCAGCCGATCGCCGGATGGGGCACCACGGGTAACCGGCGTCAGCCCGGCGCACCCCAGCTCTTCCGCGACGTGTTCGGCGGCGAGGAAATCCCTGGAGGCGTGCCTGTCATCTCGTTCTCGGGCTATCTCATGGGGAACACCAACAATCCACAAAGTTCTGGTGAAAAGGTCTACTCAGTCCGCGATGACTTCTCGACGTCGTTCGCTGCGAAGGGTCGCCACGATATCAAAACGGGCGGTGAGTGGATCCGCTACACGATGGACACGGCGTGGTGCAACAACTGCAACGGCCGCTTGAACTTCAACGTCGCGCCGCCCGCGAACGTGCAGGAGCTCTTCCCCGTGTGGAACGACGCGTCCACCTGGAACCTGCGCGCGCTGTCGCCGCTCGTGAGCAACTACACGGTGGCCATCGGAGACTTTGCGTGGGCCGTCAAGCGCAACCTCTTCGCCGGCTGGGTCCAGGACGACTGGGCCATCAGCAACCGTCTCACCCTGAACATGGGTGTGCGTTACGACACCGACCTCGGCGGACACGGCGAGAAGATCGTGTTCGAGCCATGGTTGACCGGCCGTCGCCCGCACGACCTCAACAACTTTGCGCCGCGCACCGGCTTCGCCTATCAGATCAACGACCGTACGGTGATGCGCGGCGGGTACGGACTCTTTTTCACGCAGCTGGAAGCCGACGCCGCCCATCAGGCGCAGCTGCAGATCGAGCACGTGTCGTTGACGGTGGTCAACGACGGCCGTGCGGATTTCGCGGTGAATCCGTTCAATGGCCCCGCGCCGACGTATGACCAGGTTCTGGCCACGGCGTGCGACAAGACCAACAACCGTCCGGGCTGTCTCCGCCGCACGGTGGCGAACGAGATTGGGTTCGGCGATCACGACACGTCTTACAGCCACATGGCGTCGATTGGTTTCCAGCGACAGCTCGGACCGGTCATGGCCGTCGAATCGAACTACGTCTGGACCGGCGGACGGAAAGAGGAGTTCGCGCCAAACATCAACCTGACGTACAACCAGGCGACTGGCGCAAACCTCCGGTTCCAGGACACGGCGTTGACCCCGTTCCCGGACTGGGGTGTGGTGCGCGCGGAGATCATGACGAAGCGGTCGAACTACCGCGGGTGGGAGAACAGCTTCACCAAGCGGTTCGCGAATCGCTGGCAGGCGAACGCCACGTACACGCTGGCGTGGTTCAAGGACGAAGATCCCAATCCATTCACGGTCGCGCTCGACCGCACGGGGCCGATCCCCACGATCCTGAGCCCGCTCGGCTTCCCGGTGGCAGGCGACATTGGTGGGGAATACACGTTCGCTGCGACCGAGCAGCGACATCGCGCAACCTTGAACGGCATCTGGGACGCAGGCATGGGCTTCCAGGTCAGCGGTCTCTACTTCTTCGGATCTGGTGAGCGCTTCGGCACCAGCTGGGGCGGTGACCTGCGCAACATGGGCGCCGGTGGCAGCGGCCGCCTGCGGGCTGACGGAAACATCGTGCCCCGCAACAGCCTCGTCGGCGAGCCGATCCATCGCGTGGACCTCCGCCTCACGAAGCGTCAGCGCATCGTCGGTCGGATGACGATCGACGGCATGATCGAGATGTTCAACATCTTCAACCACGAGAACTTCGGCACCTACACGACGCAGGTGAGCAACACCGCCTACGGCCGACCGTCGTTCAACGCGAACGTCGCGTATCAGCCGCGCATCATGCAGCTCGGGTTCCGCTTCGCTTTCTAGGCGGATTCGCACAGGCAATACACGTGGGGGCTTCGGCCCCCGCGTTCGTTCCGCCCCTTCCGTGTTTTGCAGGCGTCCATTCGGGGGGATTCATGAAGCGCATGCGGCTCCTGACGGGTTTCGGACTGTCGTTTCTACTCTCTCTGGTGACGCTCGTCGGCATCGCGGCGCCTCGAGCAGCCGAACAGGGTGCGGCACCCGCCCCTGGCAACGTGGCAGCTCCGGTTCAGACCTCGGCGGGCGCGGCGCCTCGACGACAGATCGACTTCAACTGGGACGTTCGTCCGATCCTTTCTGACAACTGCTTCCGCTGCCATGGACCCGACGAAAAGAATCGTCAGGCGAACCTGCGCCTCGACACCGCCGAAGGCGCCTACGCGGCACTGCGTCGTCCAGGTACGTTCGCGATTGTTCCTGGCAAACCAGCGGAGAGCCAGCTGATCTTCCGCGTCACTCACGCGAACGCCGCTGTGCGGATGCCGCCGCAGGTCACGAACAAAGTGGTGACGCCGCAGCAGGTCGAAATCCTGCGCGCGTGGATCGAGCAGGGCGCGCAGTACAAACCGCACTGGGCCTTCATGGTTCCGCAGCGTTCGGCGGTACCGGCGGTGGCGGCTGGTCCCTCCGTGCTGAGTGACATCGACCGGTTCGTGCAGGCGCGGCTCGATCGTGAAGGGCTGAAGCTCTCGGCGCCAGCCGACAAAGAGACCCTGATTAACCGCGTGACGTTGACGCTGACCGGTCTCCCTCCGACGTTGGCCGAAGTGGATGCGTTCCTGGCGGACAAGAGTCCGCAGGCGTACGAGAAGCTCGTCGATCGGCTCCTCGCCTCACCGGCCTACGGCGAGCACGTGGGCGGGCAGTGGCTCGACATCGCGCGGTACGCGGAGAGCGATGGATTCCTGGACGACACGCACGATCGCCTGCTGTGGCCGTATCGCGATTGGGTGATTGCCGCGACGAACAAGAACATGCCGTTCGACCAGTTTGCGACGTGGCAGCTGGCGGGCGACCTGCTGCCGAGTCACACGAAAGAGCAGCTGCTGGCGACGGCGTTCATGCGCGTCGGGAAGCGCTCTACGGAGAACGGGGCGATCGACGAGGAGTACCGCGTCGAGTATGCGGTGGACAGGGCCATGACAGTCGGCACCGGATTTCTGGCGATGACGGTGGGCTGTGCGCGGTGCCACGACCACAAGTACGACCCGATTCCCACCAAGGACTTCTACTCGATGACCGGGTTCTTCAACAGCACCGACGAACCCGGCTTCTATGCGCCTGGCCGCTCCGGCATCACGCCCGGTCCGACCATGCTCTGGACCGACGAGGCGACCGAGAAGGAGATCGCCGGTCAGCGTGCGGCCATCGCGAAAGCCGAAGCCGCGTACGAGACTGCCCGCAAGGCTGCGGCGCACCAGGCCGGAGCGCGCGCCGATGCGCTCCTTTCCAACCCCGCGCAGTTGAAGCACGTGATCGAGCAATCGTTGACGAGCGATCTGCAGGGTCACTATCCGTTCGAGGCGACCGCTCCGATTCCCACCAGCGTGCAGCCGGAACCAGTACCGCAGGCTCGCATGTCGCCTCCACCGCTCGCGCTCGAGTCGCTGTCGCCGCGCTGCTATCGCCACGTGTCTGACGTCGGGTGCCAGACGATGCGAACTGGAATGGCGCGCCTCGTCGATTCGTGGAGAACCGAGCCACTGACGATTTCGGCGAGCACGACGCCAGGGGCGCCGCCCGCAGTGATATTGACGCCACTCCTGCGCGACGGCGTCGCCGGGAAAGCGTTCTTCTTCGACGACAACAATCGGGGCGTGCTCGGCCAGGACATTGGGTACTTCGAGCGGACGCAGCCGTTCAGTGTTGACCTCTGGGTCATGCCGGGGTCGGTGTACGACGAAGCGCTGGTCTTCAGTCACCGTGAGGCGGACAACGCGGGCAACGCCGGATACATCCTTCGGCTCATCGAGAATCGACTCTGGTTCGACATCGCGCACAGCCGCGCCGGCAACGGCATCGCGATACACACAAGAACGCCGATCCCGGTAGGGAAGTGGGCGCACGTGACGCTCACCTACGACGGATCGAGTCGGGCAAAGGGCCTGACGATGTACCTCGACGGCGCACCGGCCGACGTCGAAGTCTTCCGCGACAACCTGTCGCGCACGATCATCCCCAACGGCGATTCGAACGCGGGCGACGACGTGTATGGCGTCCAGTTCGGACAGGGCGGGCGCATCAAGACGCTGAAGGACGGCGCGATCGACGAGATGCGCGTGTATACCAAGGCGTTGACGCCGGTCGAAGTGCGAGCCCTGCATCAGCAGGTGAAGCCCGCGGATTCGACGGCCAGCGTCACACGTCAGGAGCTGATCGATCTCCTCGTCGCGCAGGACACAAAGGTTGCGGAGGCGCTCAATGCGCTCACGGCCGCGCGCAACATCGAGAACGAGACGGTGTCGCTGACGCCGGAGGTCCTCGTGATGGGCGACCTGCCGAAGCCACGACCCACCTACGTGCTGGTGCGAGGCAACTACGACGACCACGGCGAAGAGATTCAACCGCGCGGACTCAACCAGGTCCTGCCGTGGAATCCGGCGTGGCCCGAGAATCGCCTTGGACTCGCCCAGTGGCTGTTCGATGCGAAGAACCCGCTGACGTCGCGTGTCTACGTGAACCGCGTGTGGCAGTCGCACTTCGGCCGGGGCCTTGTGGAGACGGCCGAGGACTTCGGATCGCAGGGATCCCTGCCCACGAATCCAGAGCTGCTCGACTACCTGGCGGTCAGCTTCCGGGAGTCAGGCTGGGATATCAAGAAGCTGCACAAGCTCATCGTGATGTCCGGTTCGTATCGCCAGCAGTCGAACGCCAATGAGGAACTGCTGCGGAAGGATCCGAACAACCTGCTGCTGGCGCGCTACACGCGGTTGCGGATGCCCGCCGAGATGGTGCGCGACCAGGCCCTGGCCGCCAGCGGACTTCTCATCAGGAAGATCGGCGGGCCCAGCGTCTACCCGTATCAACCCGCCAACATGTGGGACGGGTTCAACGCGTACGACTATCCGACGCCCGACGCCGTGCCGGCCGATGCCCATCATCGCCGGGCGATGTACTCGTTCATCAAGCGCAACGCGCCGCACCCGGCGATGGCGTCGTTCGACCTCCCCGACCGTGGCTCCGCGACGGCGCGCCGACGGACGTCCAACTCACCGCTGCAGGCCCTGGTCCTGCTCGACGATCCGCAGTTTCTCGAGGCGTATCGCGCGTTGGCGGGGAGCGTGCTCAAGGCGGAGACCGCACAGGACGCGCGGTTGACGAAGGTGTTCCGTCTCGCGACGAGACGGCATCCGATCGCGGAGGAGATGGCCGCCATGCGCGACTACTACACCGCGCAGCTCCAGCGATACACAAACGACCGCCAGGCCGCGGTGCAGTTGTTGAGCGTGGGTGTCACCCCAGTGGACCAGAGCATCGATCCAGTGCAACTGGCTGCGCTCACCAACCTGACGACGGTCGTGATGAATACCCCGGACGCGTATTCCCTTCGGTGAAGGCCGCTGACAACTGTCAAGGGAGCAATGTGATGCAGAACGAATTCGAGCGCGCCCGGCGGGAGTTCATCCTGAAGACAGGGATGGGTCTCGGCTGGCTCTCGCTGGCGGAACTCATGGGCACGCCCGCGTGGGCTCAGCAGTCGCCGATTCCGGCGGACGCGCATGCCGGCCTGCCTGGCTTCCCGCACTTCACGCCGAAGGCCAAGCGTGTGATCTATCTGCACATGCTCGGCGCGTTTTCGCAGAACGACACGTTCGACTACAAGCCGACCCTCAAGAAGATGCACGGCGAGGAGCTGCCGAGCTCGGTGATGGCGGGCCGTCGGCTATCGACGATGGTCAAGGGGCAGACGTCGTACCCGATCGTCGGGCCGGTCTCGGAGTTCAAGGCGTACGGCAAGAGCGGGACGATGGTCAGCGATGCGATGAAGCACGTCGGCGGCATCGTCGATGACATCTGCCTGATCAAGACGATGAACACCGAGCACGTCAACCACGATCCGGCATCGAAGTTTCTGCACACGGGATTTCAGATCGCCGGCCGGCCGTCGGGCGGTGCATGGGCAACCTATGCGCTCGGGTCGGAAAACAAAGACCTGCCGATGTTCGTCGTGATGAGCTCGGGCAACCCGGGCGGCGTGCCGATCGACGCATCGACGTGGGCGGCTGGCTTCATGCCTTCGCACTACCAGGGCGTGCAGTTCCGTTCTGGCCAGGAGCCGGTGCCGTACATCGACGATCCGAAGGGGCTGACGAGGAAAGATCGCCGCCAGATGCTCGATGCGATCGGACGCATCGCTGGCGTTCAGCACGCCGCGAGTGAGGATCCGGAGATTCCGTCGAAGATCAGCCAGTACGAGATGGCGTATCGGATGCAGCAGTCCGTGCCCGAGATCGCCGACATCTCCAAGGAGCCCGATCACGTCCTCGACCTGTACGGTCCGCAGGTACGGCAGACGGGCACGTTCGCACGCAACTGTCTCCTGGCTCGACGCCTGGCCGAGCGCGACGTGCGCTACACGATGGTGGTGCAGATGGGCTGGGATCATCACGGCGGCATTTCGGATCGACTGCCCGCCGGCTGCCGGGACGTCGATCAGCCGACGGCGGGGCTCATCGCGGACCTGAAGCAGCGCGGACTTCTCGAGGACACGCTGGTGGTGTTCGGCACTGAGTTCGGCCGCACGTCGTTCGCGCAGGGGACGCTCAAGACCAATTTTGGCCGCGATCACCATGGCGGCAACTTCTGCGTGTTCATGGCGGGCGGTGGCGCCAAAGCAGGAATCACGTACGGCGAGACCGATGACTTCGGGTACAACATCGTCAAGGACGGGGTGCACATCCACGATCTGAATGCGACGATCCTGCACCTGCTTGGGATCGATCACATGAAGCTGACGTACCGGTCGCAGGGACGCGACTTCCGATTGACCGACGTCCACGGCAACGTGGTGAAAGGGCTGCTCGGGTAGCACATGACGACATCAATGCGGCAGATGATGGGTCACACGGCGGCTGCGGCGGTCGCCGGTGTGGTGGTGACGTGCGTGGCGTTCGGTACTCCAGGCGTGTCGGCGCAGGGCCGGGGGGGCAGAGCCGCGGGTCCGGCGGTAGCGTCGAAGCCAGCGCCGGTACGCGACGTGAGCGGTGTCTGGATGAAAGGGCGCGCGCCGGAAGGCGTCAAGCAATTCGACAACGCCGAGTGGACTCCTGGAGTGATCGCGCCGCTCACGCCGTGGGGGTTGGCGGAAAAGGCGAAGAGCAAGCCGAACAACTCGGGGGAATTTCAGCTGCACGAGACGAACGACCCCGTGCTCACGCGATGCTACCCGCCTGGTGTGCCTCGCGTGTATTTCCATCCGTATCCCTTCCAGATGATCCAGACGCCGACCGAGATGCTGCAGGTCTTCGAGTACGACCATTTCCTGCGCCGGTTCCCGATCGGTGGCCAGCTTCCCGCGGATCCGGATCTGCTCTGGATGGGGACGTCGGTCGGCCGCTGGGTGAATGACACGACGTTCGAAACCACGACGATCGGCTTCAACACGAAGACGTGGCTCGATCGGGCGGGCACGCCGCACAGTGACGCCTTGAAGGTGACCGAGAGGTTTCGGAGGGTCAACTTCGACCGTCTCGAGCTGACCGTCACGATGGACGATCCGAAAGCGCTGACAAAGCCATGGACCGCCACGGGCTACTTCGAGCTGCGGCCCGGTTGGGTGCTTGGTGAGATCTCGTGCTCGGGCGACTACCTCGAGTGGCCGGGCGCCTAGGCCGGCCTTGATAGCCATGAAGCGTTCTCTCGCTCTCGCGGCGCTCGGGTGTGTGTGGGCGCTCGGTGTGGTGTCGCCTGCCGCGCAGGAACGAACCCCTGGCGCGGCGACTCCGACGCCGGAGGCGGTCAAGGGTAGTCAGCTTCCCGACGGCACGCTGATGTTGACCGATACCGGAGGCATGACGCTGTACACCTTCCTGAAGGACACGGCTGAGGCATCGAACTGCAACGGTGGATGCGCAGTGCAGTGGCCGCCCGTCGCTGCCACTGGTGCGCCGCCAAACGACGCGTGGACGGTCATCACCCGCATGGACGGGTCGAAACAGTGGGCGTTCCGCGGCAAGCCGCTCTACCGCTGGATCAAGGACGGGCGCCCCGGCGACATCACCGGTGAAGGGGTCGGCAACGGCGCCTGGAAGATCGCCGTCGTCGATACGCCGCCGAATATCGTGAAGGTCCATCTTGCGAACATCACCACGACGTTTCAGGATGCGCCGAATCATCAAGGCCTGCTGCCGACCGCGTTCGCGGAAGCCAAGGTTGCGGCCCAACACGCGGCGCTCGCCGCCAAATCCGGTGACAACCTGGACGCGATGAAGCTGCACGCCGGTCACGTCATGCACGCCGTCGATCCACGGGCCGAACCCATGGGCCCGGGCCTTGGCTTCGGCGTCCGGCGAGCCGCAACGGGTCTGGTCGAACACATGCAGCTCGCTTCGAAGGCGCCGACAGTATCGGTGAACATGCTCACGTTCGCGGCTCGCATCATCGCGTCAGGCAACACCACGGTGAAGCGATCCGACGAGATCCTTGTCGTCGCCCGTCGAATTCGCGCAGCGACCACCGCCGCCGAGGCGGCGCCGGAAGTGGCGCGCCTCCAGCTCCTCACGCAGCAACTGACAGCCGGCCTCGATGTGAACCACGATGGCCTGATTGGCTGGCAGACGGGCGAGGGCGGGCTCGAGCAAGCCCAGGCGCAGATGCAGGCCATGCTCAAGGGCGAGACGAACTGAACGCCATCTAGCCGATCTTGGGTACCGTCGGCGCCGCAAGCCGTCTGGTATGATCCGTCGCATCGAACGGCATCCCGATACTGCGGGGTGTTCAAGTCGGGTCCCGTGACACTCACGTCAATCCTCTCATCAGAGCCAGCGCTCAACCTTCATATCGAGTTGCCGCCGCGTGCGTGAACTACGCGGCGTCGAGATCGTTGATACGTTCGCCGAGGCGTTCGACATGCGCGCCGCGCGGGTCGTCATCACCGCTGCATCGGAGTCGTGGGCTCGCACGGCCGCGCAGTCGATGACCGGTTTTGCCACATCCGTGATCGGGTGCAAGGTCGAGGCGGGCATCGAGGCCATGCTGTCGCCCGAGGACACGCCGGACGGACGCCCGGGTGTGAGCGTGCTGATGTTTGCGTTCAACGCCGAGGGTCTCGGGAGCCGGCTCGTGGATCGTGTCGGCCAGACCGTGCTGACATGCGCGACCACCGCGTGCTTCGATGGGTTGCGCGACTCTGCCGATCGCGTCGTCGTCGGCGGACTGCTCAGGCACTTTGGCGACAAGTTTCAGTCGAGCAAGTACCTCGATGGACGACGCTACTGGCGCATTCCCGTGATGGAAGGGGAGTTCCTCATCGAGGAGTCCTTCGGGATGCAGAAGGCGATTGGCGGCGGAAACCTGCTCATCCTGGGGAAGGATCAGGCATCAGCGCTCGCGGCCGCCGAAGCGGCAGTCGAGGTCATGCGTCAGGTTCGCGGGGTCATTCTGCCGTTTCCCGGTGGCATCGTGCGCGCCGGAAGCAAGGTCGGCGCGAAGCGCTACAAGAGCATGATCGCGTCAACCAACGACGCCTACTGCCCCACGCTGCGCGGGCATATCGGCGTCGAGAGTGCGCTCCCCGAGTCCGTCAACTCCGTGCTGGAGATTGTCATCGACGGTCTCGATCGCGCGGCTGTTCAAGAGGCCATGCGCGTCGGCCTCGACGCCGCGTGCCGTCCTGGAGTCGTGCAGATCACTGCCGGCAACTACGGCGGCAAGCTCGGCAAGCATCACTTCAAGCTGCACGATCTCCTCGGCCCCGCCTGACGGGCCGGCCCATTCCTTCGTGGGGTCCGGCTTTAGCCGGACCAGACCTCTACGTAGTGTCCGGCTTCAGCCGGACCAGGCACTCACCGCCACTGACCTCCCCGATGCCGGCGGCCGGCTACGCCCGTCGGGACATCGACCTCCGCTCATACTCGTTCGCTTGCGCCGCGAGTAGGGGCGTTTCGACCTCCTGCCATCGTGACACGCGCCAGTCCAGCTGTTCCGTGGCTGATGCGATCACGCAGACCGAACTCGCGGCGAGGAAATCGCTACGGTCGATGTCCGGCTGCGCGGCGAGTCGCCGGGCTCCGACGGCCGCCGGCCTCGGAGAGGTCAGCGCCGGGTGAAATCGGCTTGCAGTCGATAGTCCCGCGATGGACGATTGAGTCCGCTGCGGCTGAGGCCGGAGCGTAGACGCACACGAGATCAGATGTGAGCTGGTTGCGACCGAGCGTTGGGGTTGTCGGCGGAATGTTGCTCTCGTTTCTGCTCACGGCTCTTGCCGGATGGATGCTCGCTCGTCCCCCGGAGATGCACGTCTTCTTCACCGCATGCGCTCCGGTGAGCCTCCGCCAGGCTGTGCCTGGCCATCGCCGGATTATTGGCGTGGGTGGTCTCGCAGCGTCGGTGTTTCTTGGAAGGTGTGGGTCGGGAGAGCCGACGATGACTTTGACGGTCGGACGCGGGCCTTCCGTCAACGAAACGTCCTAGCACCGTCGATCCTATCGCGTGGACGAATTCACCGACCCATTGATCGAGGATCTGCGGACGCAAATCGCCGCGATGCGGGACGACCGCGCTCGGGGGGAGTTGCTCGACACCCTCTGGCGGGCGCTTGCCGCTCATGGCAGATGGGATGAAGCGCTGACCACCTCCGCGCAGCTGCTCGAGCTTCACCGCGCGATGACGGAACGCGATCCGGTGTGGGAGACGAGACTCGCATCGACGCTCTTCAACCACGCCACCTTGCTCCGTTCGCTGGGCCGCGTCGCGGAAGCGGTCGATGTCCACGTGCAGGCGCACCGCATCCGCGAACGGCACATCGCAGATTCCGCCGAAGACGCAACCGCCTACGCGCGGAATGCCGAAGGCCTGGCCGCCGCGCTTGCCGATCTTCGTGGCTATGATATGGCCGCGAGGTTTCAGGGCGCTGCGGTTGCTGCGTGGTTGAGGCTCCAGGACGCGAGCGGCGTCGGGCCGGCCGGCGGGCACCCATCGATCGGCACACTCGGTGCCTACCTGGATGCGATGGACAGCGACGAAGCGGCTCTTCATCCGGAAGCGGCCCTATCGACCCACCCGCAGTTGATGGCGATCGAGACCGGCTCCGCGCGCACCGCGCAGCACATCGTCACCCTGGCGCTCGACCTCCGAAACCGCGGCAACATCGACGCCGCGACGCTGTGGGCCGCGCGCGCGATCCGCTACTGCGAGCTCTTTGCGACTGACGAGGAGGGGTTCGCGGCGACGAGCGTAGAGATGATGCGGCAGGTTGCGCTGTGGACGACAGCGGCGGGCGTCCGAAGTCCATTCGCGCCCGTTGCACGGCTGAAGGGGCTTCTCGGTAGGGAACCGCTGGCAGTCCCACCTCAACCGGCCACGGACAGTCGCCTCTGGTGCTGTTCCGCGCGCGACCTCCTGCTCATCCTCGCGGACCTTGCCCGAGACGGCGTTCCCGGCAGTGACGTGCATGCCCTCGCGGATCGGCTGCGGGCAGCACGCATTTACCCCGCGCGCGACTATCGCCACCGATGCCAGCCACGGTTGCCAGACGTCTTCATCACCTACGACTGGCGGTTTCCGTTCGTAACCTTGCAGGAAACGATACACCGCACGCTGCTGATGATGGGCCGACGCATCCACGAGCGTCGGTCCGACCTCGACCCGCGCGACGTCCACAGCCTCGTGCTCGATCAGATCGGGCTCTGGATA
Organism: Acidobacteriota bacterium; assembly: GCA_013140775.1. Lineage (GTDB taxonomy): Bacteria > Acidobacteriota > Vicinamibacteria > Vicinamibacterales > UBA2999 > JABFSA01. The sequence continues at coordinate 17,830 of JABFSA010000123.1, forward strand.
GACTTCGTGTTCATCGATCAGTCGGCGCGTGACGTCGCTGCCGACGTCCGCGAGATCCTCCCGAAAGTGATCGCCGCCGCCGACGTGCACCTCGTTGTGTCCGACACAGCGCTCTCGAGGGCTTGGTGCTGCTACGAGCTCGCGGTGTTCAATACACGGCCGGTGCCGGCGTCTGCGTTCCAGGGCGGCAAGTGGCACGGCATCCCTGTTGACGCGCTCGATTCGACGCTGGCGCGCCCGCTGCGCAGTGTGATCGCGCAACGCCAGACACTCGCTTACCGAGGCTTCGACGCCACGGCGACGACCGTCACGACAGATAAAGCAGAGATCGAGGGCTATCTGCGCGACGAGTTTCCAGAGGGCCTGGACGGCGTGGACCGACTACTCCTGCAGGTGGGTCTGTTGTCGGACACGTCCGTGACGCCAGGCTTCGCCCTTTACCCGGCGGCGGAGGACGCGATCCTGACCGCTGCGGACAAGTGGCTCGCGCGATAGTCAAGAAACTTGCCCTGAGAGGAGTGACGAGAGTGAATAGACTGCTGAACGCCATCCTCGCGACAGTAACGCTGCCCCTTATCGGGAGCTGCGCTGTCGCGCCTACCGACGAACGCGGTATCGCGCTGGCCGACCAGGGCTATTTCTTCGTCGGCGGTGACTACACCACCACCAACGACGGTCAGATTCGCGTTGGGCAGATGTTCGTGCAGTACCAGGTGCCGCTGAGCCAGACACAACGCTACCCGGTGGTCATGTGGCACGGCGGCAATCAGACCGGCACCAACTTCCTGGCCACACCCGACGGGCGGGCTGGCTGGGCCGACTACTTCCTGCGCCAGGGCTACGCGGTCTACGTCGTTGACCAGCCGGGACGCGCCCGCTCGGGATTCTTCACCGACGTCTACGGCTCGACGAGGCGCCCCACCACCGCCTCGGTGTCCACCCGCTTCACCGCGCCGGAGATGACCAACCTCTACCCGCAGGCGAAGCTCCACACACAGTGGGAGGGCACCGGGTTGCCGGGTGATCCAGTGTTCGACCAGTTCTTTGCCTCGCAAGTCGAAGACATCGCCGACATCAACGTGATCGAGCGCCTCAACCGCGAGGCGGGCGCCGCGTTGCTCGACAAGATCGGCCCGGCAATCCTGCTCACGCATTCGCAGTCGGGGCCATTCGGCTGGGTCGTCGCCAACGATCGGCCGCAGCTGGTGAAGGGAATACTGGCGGTCGAGCCCAACGGTCCGCCGTTCTACGAGAACACCACGGTCGGCGCGCCGGAGTGGTTCAAGGACGGGCCGCTGGGACGATCGTGGGGCATCACGCGCGGGCCGCTCACCTACGACCCTCCCGCGGACGATCCCCAGGCGCTGGGCATGACCCGCCAGGCGGCCGCTGACGGACCGGCCCTGGTGCGCTGCTGGCTTCCCGCCGAGCCACACAAGCTGCCGCGGCTCGCCGGCATACCGATCCTGATCATCGTGAGCGAGGCGTCGTACCACGCGCCGTACGACCACTGCACGTCGAAATTCCTGTCGCAGGCCGGCGTGAAGCACGAGTTCACGCGGCTGCCAGACGTCGGTATCCGCGGCAACGGCCACATGATGATGCTGGAAAAGAACAGCCTCGAGATCGCCGCCCTGCTTCACGGCTGGGCGCAAACGAATATCAAGTGACTAGTTCCTTTCTTCCCTTCCTGCTCTACGCGTTGCGGCCGCGCAGAATCGGTGCGGGGAAGAACGGCGCCAGACGCTAGCCGCCGAGGCACAATAGTCAGCTGCTGAGCGATACACATGGAACCCGCTACGATCACTGCTGCCGCCGTTGCGTTCGCCGGCTCCTGCATCGCTCAGAAGTGCGCTGATGCGACCCTGGAAGCTGCGTGGTCACAAATCAAGACCGCCTTCAAGCGCTGGCGTGGCAGCGATGCGACGGATCAGTCGCTCGAAGAGGCCAGAGGCCTTCACGTCGTAGACGAAGGGCTGCTCAAGGAGGCAGAAGCTATTTTTGGCTTGTCTTCGGCCCTCCGCCGAGCGCGAATGGTCGCACCGGTTCTTCAAGGCGCGCGCATCCTTTGGGTCGATGATCATCCCGAGAACAACACATGGGAACGATCGCTCCTGAAGACCTTCAACGCAGAGACAACGACCGTCGAGACCACCCGTTCGGCGTTGGCGTGCCTCGAGAGCGAGCGATTCGACATAGTCCTTTCAGACGGACGTCGCGAGAATGTTCCAGATGAGGGTCTTCGAGCCTTGCCGAGTATCGAGAAGGCCTCAGCCGAGGCGTCCGTAATCTTTTACGTTGGCGCCCTTCGCTCTGGGCGGCCCGCAGGTGCATTCGGGATCACAAACGAGCCAAACGAGTTGCTACACCTCATCCTCGACGCACTCGAGCGCAAACGGGTGTAAGAAGTCCCGGAGGTCTTTCGTGATGCCCGAGGGTAGAGAATACCGGCAGGGAGTTCAACGAGTATGACAACGCGTGCGATCTGGTTAGTCGTTGGATCAGTCATGGCCGCGCTGATGACGCACGGTGTCGGAGTCGCCACTTCACAGTCACGGCCGACCTCTCAGGTGCCAATGAAGGTCACGTACGTTCAGTTGTTCCCAGGACCGGATGGAGAGACCCACTTCCGGGACGTCAGCGTGCCACTGACCCTCGAGGCGGTCGCGCCGCCCGCCCCGGCATACGCGTTGTCGCCACTTGAACCGGCCACCACGAGCCGTCACGTGGTCTTCCCTGCCCACTGGGGCGCCGACGATCGGGCTCGTGGCATTCTGCACAACGCGTCGAGTGCGCGGTACATTGCGGTCCGCAGCGGAACCATGTGGATCAAGGCCAGCGACGGCGAGACCCGCCAGTTCAAAGCTGGAGACGTGCTTCAAGTTCTCGATGTGGCGCCGTCCAAAGGGCACACAACGTGGGTCGGTGACGACCCGGTTGTCGCACTGTACTCAAACCATCCGTGACAGGTAGGAACGGAGATCCCTGTGACTGAAGATCAAAGACCGGCGAGCGGTGCGCCCAACGAGGAGTTGTCGCTGACACGTCGGGCATTTGGTCGCCTGGTTGGCGCAGCTGTCGCGACCGGCCCTTTGCACAGCCTGACCCTCGACCTTCATGCGGCACAGACCTCTGTTAGTGCGACAACACCCGCGAACGTTCGAGACGCCCTCTGTGAGTTGAGCGCCGTCGAACTCGCAGACCGGATCCGGCGCAAGGACGTGTCCGCTCGCGAGGTCCTGGCGGCACATCTGGCACGCATTGAACAAACGAACTCCAGGGTCAACGCCATCGTGACGCTCGTCGCCGAACGAGCCGCCGCCGACGCCGCACGTGCGGACGAGCAGACAGCGCGCGGTGGCGCGCTAGGCGTACTGCATGGCCTGCCGGTCGTGCACAAGGACCTGGTCGATACGGCGGGGATCCGGACGACGCGAGGCTCTCGCTTTTTCAGCGACAACATTCCGACCCGGGACGCGCTGATCGTGACCCGCATGCGCGCCGCAGGGGCCATCACCTGTGGCAAGACGAATACTCCCGAGTTCGGTTCCGGGTCGCAGACCTTCAACGACGTGTTCGGTGCGACTCGCAATCCGTACGACCTTACGAAGACGTGCGGGGGCAGTAGCGGGGGTGCGGCAGTGTCGGTCGCGTGTGGCATGGTTCCGCTTGCAGATGGCAGTGACACCGGCGGCTCGCTCCGCAACCCACCGGCCTTCTGCAACGTCGTCGGGCTCCGGCCGTCGCCAGGACGTGTGCCCGCGGAGGGTGGGTCATGGGGGCCGTTGACCGTGATGGGACCGATTGGGCGATCGGTGGGCGACGTGGCGCTGTTCCTGAGCGCCATCGCAGGCCCCGACCCACGAAGCCCGCTGGCGCTGGCAGAGGACGGAGCACGCTTCCGTGGCTCACTGGAGCGAAACTTTCGGGGAGCAAAGGTCGCGTGGTGGAAAGGGTTAGGTGGCATTCCCTTCGAGCCCGAGGTTCGTGCTGTCGTGGATGCGAATCGGCGCGTTTTTGAAAACCTCGGATGCGTCGTCGAGGAAGCCGAACCCGATTTCTCCGGCGTCAGCGAAGCGTTTCGCATCCTCAGGTTTTCGGCGAATCACACGCAGTACTCCGAGTTCATCCGCCAGCGTCCGGAGTGGGTGAAGGACGAAATCAAATACGAGGTCGCACAGGCCGAGCGGTTCACGGGGGCGGATATCGGACGGGCGCTCGCCCGGCAGGCACGGATGCACGAACAGAGCCGGGTGTTCTTCGAGCAATTCGACTACTTTGTTCTGCCCGTCACGCAGGTCTCACCGTTCGATGTGACGACCCGCTATCCGTCACAAGTCGCCGGCGTTCCCATGGTGGACTACGTGGACTGGATGCGTTCGTGCTGGTACATCACCCTGATGGCGAATCCGGCGATTTCGGTGCCTGCAGGGTTCACGCCTACCGGTCTTCCCGTTGGCCTGCAGATTGTCGGGCGTCACCGCGATGACTGGAGTGTGCTTCAGATGGGGCATGCCTTCGAACAGGCCACGGGTCACAAGTCACGCCGGCCGCCCTTGCTCAGCGCGTAGCGACTCCAGGCCCCACCCCGGTATACTCTCAGCCGCCTGGAGGGAGCCATGAATCCGCATCATCGATTTGCCATCGCCGTTGCCATCGTCGCGGGCACGCTGGTCGTGCCATTTCCCGCCGCCGCACATCACTCGATGTCGGAATTTACGCGCGAGACCGTCACGGAAGTGGAAGGCGTGGTGACGAGAGTCTCGTGGAAGAACCCGCACATCCTGCTGGAAGTGACGAGCACGGACCCGAAAGGCACCAAGCTCGTGTGGCAGCTCGAGGGTGGCGCGGTCAGCGCACAGCGGCGCCGCGGGCTCACGGAGAGCCGCGTCGCGGTTGGCGACAAGGTTCGAGTGGCGGGTTGGCCGTCTACGCGCAGGGATCGCTACCTCCTCGTCAACCACATACTCCTCCCGGATGGCGTGGAGATGCTCGTGGGTGGCATCCGCGAGCCGAGATGGTCCAAGACGACAGCTGGCAACGGGCCGGCGACCGGAGCAGCGAAGCCGGCGGCATCGCTGGGAGATACGCTTTTCCGTGTCTGGAGTCAGGGCACGCAGGCGTGGTTCTTCGCCGGCCGCTCCAGCTACGAGCTCACGCCATCAGCGAAGGCAGCCGTCGCCAAGTGGGATGACATCACCGACAACCCGTTGATCAAGTGCGTCGCGCCGGGCATGCCCTCGCTCATGGGCAACCCGTACCCGATGCAGTTCGTGCAAGTCGGCCGTGACATCGAACTGAGGTTTGAGGAGTTCGACGCGGTGCGGAAGATCAACATGACACCGGCCACTGCTCGTCCGGCCAACGCGCCGCTCTCGCCCCTCGGCTATTCAGTTGGACGCTGGGAAGACAAGACGCTCGTCGTGGACACCTCGCGAATCAACTGGCCGTACTTCGATCGAACGGGTGCGCCCCAGACGCAGAACGTGACGGTCAACGAGCGCTTCACCGTGGCTCCTGACGGTGGCCGGCTCAACTACGTGATGACCGTCAACGCGCCCGGCACGCTCGTCAAGCCGTTCGTCTGGAACGCCTTCTGGACGTGGAACCCAGCTGAAGCGGTCAATCGCTACGAGTGCACACTCGAGGACTGGGCGTCTACCAAGAACACGCTCCGGAAGTAGTGCCCGCCCCGATCCTTCGTCACGGCGGTCCCGTCCTGGCCGCCGTTCTCCTGCTCACCAGCCCGGCACTGGCTGCCCAGGCAGTGCCGGCGGCTCTCCTGAACGGTCCACCGGCGCCAGCGCCTCCCGAGGTCATCGCGCGCGACGGCGAAGGTCGCGCCACGATTCGCGCGGTGCGCGTCTCGGGGCCGATGCAGATCGACGGCGCTCTCGACGAGGCGCTATACACATCTCCATCTATGACCGACTTCGTGCAGGTCGAGCCGCAGCTGGGCGAGCCCGCCACCGAGAAGACCGAAGTCTGGATGGGGTTCGACGAGGACAACGTCTACATCTCGTTCCGCTGCTGGGACAGTCAGCCGGAACGGCGGGTCACCAAGGACATGCGTCGCGATGGGTCAGCGATGTTCTCGGGCGACGATGTCGTGTACATGTTCATCGATACGTTTTACGACCGGCGAAACGGCCAGACGTTCACGATCAATTCCCTGGGCGGCCGGAGTGATGGCCAGGTCACGGGCGATCAGTACAACGGCGACTGGAATCCGATCTACGACCTGGCTGCGGGACGGTTCGACGGCGGATGGACCGTTGAGGTTGCGCTCCCGTTCAAGTCGTTGCGGTATCGCGCTGGCGAAGAACAGCTCTGGGGTTTCAACGCCTCGCGCGCCGTGCGGTGGCGAAACGAGATCTCGGTGCTGGTGCCGGTGCCACCGTGGCGCGGCATGAGCGCCGCACGTCAGGCGCAGCTGGCCGGAACGGTCGTCGGCATCGAAGCGCCGTCAGGATCGAAAAATCTCGAGATCAAGCCCTACGCGGTCTCGAGCGTCTCCACCAATCGCACGGTCTCGCCCCGCGTCCTCAACGACGTGAAGGGCGACGTCGGCATGGATCTGAAGTACGGCCTGACGCAGAACCTGGTGGCGGACTTCACCTACAACACCGACTTCGCGCAGGTGGAGGCCGACGAGCAGCAGGTGAACCTCACGCGGTTCAGTCTGTTCTTTCCCGAGAAGCGGGAGTTCTTCCTCGAGAACCAGGGCATGTTCACGTTCGGCGGTACCGCTGCGTCGCAGGGCACTGACGTTCCCATCATGTTCTACAGCCGGCGCATCGGTCTGAACGGCGGTCTTCCAGTCGCGATCGATGGTGGCGGGAGGCTGACGGGGCGGGCCGGCCGCTACAGCATCGGGTTGCTGGACATCCAGACGGATGATGCGCCGCTCGCGCCGGCGACGAATTTTTCGGCGGTCCGCCTGAAGCGAGACGTCCTGCGCCGCAGCAGCGTGGGACTGCTTTACACCGGACGATCGGTCAGCCAGCTGGGAGCGGGCCGCAACACCGCGTATGGCGTGGACGGCGTGTTCAACTTTTTCAACTATCTGACCATCTCGAGCTACTGGGCGCGTACTGACACAGGTGCGCTCGCGAGCGGCGACGACACCAGCTACCGGGGACAGCTCGACTATGTTGGCGATCGGTACGGCGTGCAGATTGGGCACCTGGCTGTCGGGAGCCGCTTCAATCCTGAAGTGGGCTATGTTCGGCGGCCCGACATCAAGCGTTCCAACGCCGAGTTCCGCTTCAGCCCGCGCCTGGAGTCGAGCAAGCTGATCAGGAAGCTCTCGTGGACCGCGGGTCTGGCGTACGTCGAGGATGGCTCGGGACGCCCCGAGGCGCGCGATCGGGAGGGCGAGTTTGCGATCGAGTTCGAGAACGCGGACCGGTTCGCGGTGGCGTATGCAGGCGCGTATGAGTTCGTCCCGCGCCCGTTTCGCATCGCGTCAAGCGTCATCGTCCCGTCAGGCAGCTACGACTACGACACGGCCTCACTGACTTACACCACCGGTCCGCAGCGACGGGTGACCGGCAACCTGCGGCTCGACTACGGCACGTTCTACAGCGGGACGCGAACCTCGCTGTCTGCCACGCGCGGACGGCTCTCGTTCGGGCCCAAGTTCTTCGTCGAGCCGTCCTACTCGGTGAACTGGGTGGACCTGGACGAAGGCGCCTTCACGACGCATCTTGCCGGCGGACGCGTGACCTACACGGCGACGTCGCGGATGTTCGTCAGCGCGCTCCTCCAATACAACTCCGACAGCGACATCGTCTCTACGAACGCCCGCCTGCGATGGGAGTATCGCCCCGGCAGCGAGCTCTTCGTCGTCTACAACGACGAGCGCGACTCGCGTAACAGCGGCTTTCCTGCGCTGGCCACGCGCTCGCTCATCGTCAAGGTCAATCGACTCATCCGATTCTGATGCCGTGCCTGCGTCATGGACCGTTCGTCTCACGTGCGCACAGGAGATACGTATGAGTCAGCGTGCGGGCATCACAGGCGTTGCGGCATTGCTGCTGTCACTGATGACCGGCCTTGCGGACGGTGGACAGGCCCAGCCTCCGGCGGCGCCGGTTCTCCTGTTCAACATGACACTGCAGAATCAGACGCGGCAGGCGTTGAGCCAGAGCTCAGTCACCACGCCGAACGTCGATCTGCAGTTGTACGGGGACGGAGGCAACATCATCGTGGCCACGGGCGCGGGTCCCAACTTGCCCCGGACCTTCTTCGGCTTGTGCAAGGGTCCCTGCGGCTTCACCCTGCGCGACAGGAACACGGCGTTCGATTTGCGCGGCAGGGCGCACATCACATTCACCACCATCGTCTCCGGGTTTCATCGTGTGCGGCCTCTCATCAAGCAGGCCGACGGCACGCTCCTCATTTGTGATCAGGCGGAAGGATCCGTCGCGGACTACCACCAGTACACAATCTCGTTCAGCGAGTGCCGGTGGCTGCGGCTGGATCCTGTGCGGGGCGTGACGCTCGGCAACTGGGTGGAGAATCCCGATCTGAGCAGGGTGGACGAGGTCGGCTACTTCGACGTCATTCCCGGCAGTGGACCGCACACTGAGGGTCTTCCGATCGAGAAGCAGCCGCCTCCTCCGGTGGGTGGATGGATTGCGGTCACGGCGTTCGAGCTCTGGGGCGCACCTGCGAACCGGACAACGGCGGGCAGGTAGCCGCGGTAGACAAATACATGGACAACGACAAGCTGACTCCGGCACTGAGCGGTATTCATCATGTTTCCTTGCGAGTCGCTGATCTCGACACATCACTGAAGCTATACAGAGACACGCTTGGGTTTCGTTTGAAGACAGCATTTGCGCTCAACGATCGACGTTTCGCCCTGTTGGACGCCGGCAACAGCGGGTACCTCGAGCTCGTCGAGACACAGACACCCATCCATCCGGCTCGAGCCGACGACGTGATCTGGCATTTTGCGGTGCGCACCAACGACGTGGAGCGCGCGCTCGAGGCTGTCGTCAGAGCTGGGTACGAAGTCACACGTCCGGCCAAGGGGATCGATCTCATGGATACCGCGAGAGATCAGGCGTTCTCGATTCGCATTGCCTTCTTCCGCGGTCCAGACGGGGAAGAGATCGAGCTGTTCGAAGACAAGCAGGGGCACACCTAGGCCACGGGTGCTGCTTTTCACCAGGAGAGCCCGATGAACGACCAGGCACGGTATTACGAGGCGAAGCTCCAGTACGAAATCGATCCGTGGGATTTGAATGAGGCTCTTGGACGCGGAGACAGGATTCTTCTTATCGACACGCGATCGCCGGACGCCTATGGGAGAAGCCACATCCCCGCAGCCGTCAACATCCCGCATCGAACGATGAGCGTTGCGACGACGGCACACCTCGACAAGGAGATCCTGGTCGTGACCTACTGCGATGGGATTCGGTGCAACGGTTCGACCAAGGGCGCGCTGAACATGGTCCAGCTCGGGTTTCGCGTGAAGGAATTGATCGGCGGTCTCGATTGCTGGCGGTACGACGGCTATCCGGTTCATGGATTGGAGACCGCGCCGCCTGCCGGCTCGTGCGGCTGCGTATAGCGACAAGCGGCAGGCTGCACTGGCATGACCGGGCATCGCACCACGAAGTTACCGAGCGGCAGCTCGTTCGTCATCACCGTGCGAGCGAAACCTCGCTCCTCGGTCAGCTCGCTCGAGTCTGATGACTCCGGCACCTGGACCGCTCGCCTTCGTTCCTCTCCGGTCGATGGTAAGGGGAACACGGAGCTGGTGGGCTTGATCGCCAGGCACTTTGGCTGTCCCAGGTCCTCAGTGGCGATCGTCTCCGGCGCTACAGCGCGCCTGAAGCTCATCAAGATCTCATCATGATTCGAGATGCTACCGACTCTGATCTCGAGGCAATTGTCGCGATCTACAACGCGGCAATTCCCGGCCGCATGGCGACCGCTGACACGGAACCAATCTCCGTGGAGTCCCGCCTGGCGTGGCTACGTGATCGAGACTTCTCGCGGTATCCGCTGTGGGTCACTGAGCGCGATGGTCAGGTGGTTGGATGGCTGAGCTTCGGCCGGTTCTACGGCCGGCCTGCTTACGCGGCGACGGCTGAAGTCAGCATCTACGTCGATCCTCAGGCCCAACGGGGCGGGATCGCCGCTGGTCTCATGGCTCACGCGCTTGCAGAGGCGCCTCGACTCGGCTTGACGACGTTCCTGGGGTTCATCTTTGCGCACAATGCGCCCAGCGTGTCCCTGTGCCAGAAGTTCGGCTTTGAAGAGTGGGGCCGCCTGCCTCGTGTGGCGCTCCTGGATGGCGTTCAGAGAGATCTATTGATTCTCGGACGACGGGTCGGAGCGGCCTGAGACCCTTCGCCTTAAGGAGAAGGACGTGACGATCGCGAATGTTCTGAGCGGATCACGTTTGGTCATTGCGCCGCTTCTTCTCTTTGCGGCCTGGTCGGGTTATACCCGCCTGTTTCTATCCTCGCTGGTCATTGCGCTCGCCACTGATGCGGTCGATGGATGGGTCTCGCGCCGATTGAATCAGACCTCCGAACTCGGGACGAAGCTCGACAGCTGGGGCGACCTGGCACTCTGTTTCTGCGTGCCACTGGGCGTGTGGTGGCTCTGGCCAGATCTTGTCCGGCGTGAGTCGCTCTTTGTGATGGCCGTGCTCGCGAGCTACACCATTCCTGGATTGTTTGGTCTCATCAAGTACCGCCGCATTCCCAGCTATCACACGAGGATCGCAAAGATTGCCGCGGTGCTCATGGGTCCGAGCGCTCTGATCCTTTTCCTTGGTGGGCCAGCCTGGCCATTTCACCTGTCCACCCTGGTCGTGATTGTTGAAGCCCTGGAAGAGATAGCCATGACAGCATTGCTGCCTCGGTGGCGCAGCAACGTGTCGGGGTTGGCAGCGGCCCTCGCGATTCGTTCCGAGTAGGAGGATTCACATGGCGCAGTCCTATCGCACCCCTTCCGACATCCACCCCAGTCTGACCTATGCCGACGCTCCGGCGGCCATCGAATGGTTGTGCCGTGCCTTCGGCTTCACCAAACAGTTCGTCGTCCCTGGGCCGAACAATCGCGTCGAGCACTCCGAGCTGAGTTTCGGGACAGGTGTCGTGATGATCAGCTCACCGAAGCCTGAGCACGGATGGGTCAGCCCGAAGGATCTGCCGGGCTCAGCCCACGCGCTGAGCATTTACGTGGACGATCCAGACGCTCACTACGCCGTTGCGATTGCCGCCGGAGCCACGGTCACGCGAGCGTTGCAGACCGAAGACTACGGCGCCCGTGGATATATGGTTCGAGATCCCGAAGGCCATACTTGGTACTTCGGGAACTACCGGCCAGGCGAGCACTGGCAGGCGTAATAGCGCCACCCGCTTGCTATCATGTTGCGCAACACGGCTGCCACAGACCCGGCTGAAGAACACCGCGGCAAGCGCTGCACGGCGGGACTCGAATACGCTCTCTCAGCGTTCGGCGGCGTCGGAGGTGTTTCGTGAGGGTCGGAATTCTCATGATCGCGGCGCTCGCAGCGGCGTGCGCCGGTGGCGATAGTCCCACGTCGCCAAGCGGCCAACAGGAAAACTTTGCCTGGACTGTCAACGGCCAGTCCTTCACCGCGTCCTCCAACGGCAGGGGCGCGCTTCGCGCCGGAGCTGTTCTCTCTCTGACGGGCGGCAACTGCAGTGCAGGGGCGATCATCAACCTGAACGTTCCGAGTCTGGCGCCCGGAACTTACAACGTGGGCCCCAATGCTGTGAATGTGACCTGGACACCGGATGCGCGCACGGGCAGCGCCGCCAACGAGGCATGGCACGCGCCAGCAATTCCACGCGTTGTCAACAACGTGCTCGTCGCCGGCGGAAGCGGGTCCGTGACGATCTCGAGTATTTCATCCGAGTGGGTTTCCGGAACGTTCACCGCAGAGGCCGTGGCGGGTCCGACCAATCGCGAAACCGGAGCCCGGATGATTCAAGGCAGCTTCGAGCTGTCGTTCCGGGAGAGAACCATCTGCTGAACGAGCCGCAGAGAGGCGGTCCCTTGTCGTCGCGTCACCCCCAGCGCCGCTGATCGCGGCCAATCTTCAGGAGGCATGGATGGTCGGAGTGCTGCGTGTTTTGGTCTTCGTGTTATGTGCAAGCGCGCTTACCAGTACGGCGTCGGCTCAGAACTGGTCGTTCGATGCAAGGAAGGTCGGCATGGGCTCCCCGACAGGCGGGGAAAACCTCGGGTCCAAGATGATCGAGGAAGAGCGTCAATACCGTTCCATCGTCCTGCCCTTCGGTCTTATTCAGGTGATCAGGGACATGGATAGGATGAACCCCTCGAAAGACGAGTTCGATCTTGTCCGGACCATTGAGTACGCTGCCTCGCCGCTTCACTACACGATCGGCCGCGACAGCAGCGACTCGAAGGCTGACGATTTCATCACCGACATCGGGAATGGTGAGCTCAGCCGCGATCTCAACGACTACAAGGGATTCATCCCAGTCAACCAGCCTGTCGCGGAGGGGCTCTCGGCGCCCACCTGGGGCAAGACCTTCCGACTCACCGAAGGTGCCGGGGGATCTTTCCAGGGGCTTTATGTCGGAGCGGGCCCGTATGTCTCGATGCGGACTGCACCCGTGATCGACGAGCAACTGATCAACATTCTCGGAACCGACGCGCCCATGTACATACCCAACGCGCAGTTGACCGCGCAGGACGCGACGCAGGGGCAGATCGCGATGGCCATCGCCGGCGGTTATCGTGGAAGGATCGCGCTTGCGGGAATCGGCGGAGGCAGCAACCGGGACGGGTTGTATCTGGCCGCGAACTACAACTACCTGCATGGATTCCGGTATGAGGACTTCGATTTTCGTCTGCGGATGGACACGGACCGTTTTGGCCTGTTGACCGTCAATCCTGCGCTGCCGCCGCCGCTCTTTGTGTCGCGAACGACTGCAGAGTCTGGTAGCGGAATGGCGATCGATGTCGGCCTCGGCGTGGTGATGAACAACTGGGAACTGGGTCTGGGTGCGAGCGGGATTGGCAACCGGATCGAGTGGACGGATGCCGAGCAGACGGTTTACTTCCACACCAATCTCCTGGACGGAAGCGGCGATCTCACGGAGGGAGCGACGGTTCCAGTCGGTGACGTCCGTGTGGAGCTGCCAGTGGGCTACAAAGCGAACATCGGGTACGACGTGGACCGCTGGGCGGCGATGGCCGAGTTCGGCCACGGATTTCAGGGCAATTCCTTCCGTGGCGGCGGTGAGCTTCGGATGGGCGTGTTCGAACTGCGCGCCGGAGCTTCGTTTTCGCGAGAGATCTGGAACCCGGCCGGCGGGCTCGGCATCAACCTCACCCAGGGATTGGGACTCGATGTGGCCGTCTACTCGAACACCGCAAACGTCGAACGCGAGCGTCGCCCGGCACTGGCATTCTCGCTCCGCTTCAACCGCTGATGACTGGACGGGTGGGGAAAGTCATCGCTACCCGTCGTCAACTCAGCGTGAAGAAGAACCAGGCCAGGGCGCTCAGCAGGAGACCGTTGAGACCGAAGGCGCACCGGGCCAACCACGATCGACGATCGAAGTACCAGGCGAGCGCTCCGAGCGCCGTCCCAATGAGAAGCAATGCGAGCGTCCAACCGAGCAGAAAGCCGAGCGCGTTGAATCCGTAGAAGTCGTCTCGAAACGTGAAGAACCTCAGCCGCACGAGGGCAACCAGCAGTGGCACACCTGCCGGCGCCGCGAGAGCCAGCGTGGCGAGCACTTGTCCGCGTCTGGTGTTCATGTGGGAATGCTATGGCTAAATCGCATATTCGTACCTTGCCTTCGCTCGAGTTGAAGGGCCACGAGTCATCCCGGTCCGGTGGTCCTGATCATCCAATGCGGGCGGCGACGAGGCGCGCGGCCGGCCTCGATAACGACGGCTGGACCAGTGGGCTCCGAGACGAGGTAGGGAAATACTTCGATGGTCTCTCGGGCGAGTGGCAGACACGGACGACCCCCGAGCGGATAGCTATTGTCGAAGACGCGCTTGACCGTGGATGTGGCGCTGTTGGCAAACCTGACGGTCTCGCGGTCGAGCTGGGTAGTGGCACCGGCGCGTACTCGGGTCTGCTTGCTAAACGCTTCGGCAAGGTTGTGTCGCTCGATCTCTCGATGGCCATGCTGCGACTGGCGCCAACTGGTCCCGCCAGTCGTGTTCAGGCTGATGGCTCGGCCTTGCCTTTTCGAGATGGGAACGCTGCGGCGATCATCCTGATCAATGCGTTTCTCTTTCCCCTCGAGGTAGCGCGCGTACTCGGGCCTGATGGCGTGGTTGTCTGGGTGAACAGCAGTGGCGAGCACACGCCAATCTATCTGTCGGTCGATGACCTTGTCGCCGCCTTGCCGGGTGACTGGACCGGTGTTGCGAGCCAGGCCGGCGAAGGCAGCTGGTGCGTGCTTCGCCGAGCGTCAGCTGTCTGAGCGGCACCGATCGGCATGACTTCAACGAACGCCAGGTTCTACGACGAGTTCGCCGAGTGGTGGCCACTCTTCTCACCTCCCGAGGAGTATGTGGAGGAAGCCGCCGACTTGCTGGAACTCTTCAAGCGATCTTCATCTTCAGACGCGAAGACCCTTCTTGAACTCGGTTGCGGTGGCGGTAGTCTCGCAAGCCATCTCAAGTCCCACTTCACCCTCACACTGACGGACCGCTCGCCCGGCATGCTCGCGGTAAGCCAGCGGCTCAACCCTGAGTCTGAACATGTCGAAGGAGACATGCGAACCCTCCGGCTCGGCCGGACGTTCGATGTGGTGCTGATTCACGACGCGATCATGTACGCGACATCGCCTGCCGATGCCCGGGCTGCGCTGACGACGGCGGCCATGCATTGCCGATCGAACGGCATCGTTTGTGTTCTGCCGGACGTCGTGCGCGAGACCTTCGAACCGGGAACCGACGAAGGAGGTCACGACGCGCCAGACGGTCGAGGCCTCAGATATCTCGAGTGGACGTGGGACCCGAATCCAGACGACGAGACGTACGCGGTGGACTACGCCTTTTTGCTTCGCGACGCGGCGGGCGATGTGCAGGTCGTGCACGATCGGCACGTGGAAGGACTCTTTCCGCGCGATTCGTGGCTGCGCTGGTTCAGGGAGGCAGGGTTGTCGCCCGAATGTTCGATCGACCGCTGGGGCCGGACTGTTTTCATTGCCAGGCCAGGACGGCAATGATCACCTATACTCCTCGTCATTCACCCGCGTCGTGTCAGGGGTGGCGACGCTTTTTCTTGTGAGAAAGGAATCTCCGATGCGCGCATCAATCGTGTTCATTACCGGGTTGCTCGTGGGTGTAGGACTTACCACCGTTGCGGCTCAGCGCAGCAATACTCCCAACACCGGACTCGTGCAGGTGAATCACATCGGCATGAACGTTCCAGATCTCAACAAGGCTGTCGAGTTCTACACAAAGACAATGGGTTTCCCCGAAGCGTTCAGGGTCAACGACCCCGCGACGGGTCAGGCGCGACTCGTGTACGTGCAGGTAAGCCAGAACACGTTCTTCGAGATTCAGCCTCGCGCGGACGCTCCTGCGGCCATCAACCACGTCGGTATCCACGTCGAGAACATGGCGGCTGCGACCGAGATGTTCAAACAGCGTGGGGTGAACATCGCCGAGATTCGCAAGAGCGATACCGGTGCGGTGCTGAACAACGTTACCGATCCCAATGGCATTCGCATCGAGCTTGCCGAGCTCGGTCCCGAGTCGATGCATCGTCAGGCCATGAACAGGTGGTAGCAGTCTGAAGGTGACAGCGAGGATCGCCTGATGTTTGTAGGCCACCTCGCTGTCGCTCTTGCGGCCAAACGGACAACGCCAGCCGTGCCGCTCGGCACGGCTGTGGCCGCGGCTTTCGGTCTCGATTTGTTGTGGCCGATATTCCTGCTGCTGGGTTTCGAGTCCGTCCGTATCCACCCTGGTGACACGGCATTCACACATCTTTCTTTCGACTCATATCCCTGGAGCCACAGCCTCGCGGCCGTCGTGGGCTGGTCAATTCTCGCGGGATGCGCGATGCGTGTCGCTCATAGGTCGTTGCGCGTCTGCGCCATCGTCGGTGGGCTCGTGCTGAGCCACTGGATCCTGGACTTCCTCACCCATCGTCCCGATCTCCCTCTGTGGCCTGGCGGACCGGTTGTTGGTCTCGGGCTGTGGTACTCGATACCGGGAACACTCATCGTCGAGGGCGGGTTACTGGCAGCGTGTCTGTGGATCTATGTGCGAGGCAGCGCGCCGCGAGACCGGACTGGTCGCTGGGCGCTGGTCGCGCTCGTCGCCTTGACTCTGTTGATCTGGTCTTCGCAGCCCTGGTCGCCGCCGCCCCCGAGTTCGGAGGCGGTGGCATGGGGCGCATTGATTCTGTGGCTTCTACCGCCGTGGGCGCGGTGGATCGATCAGCATCGCCGCGGGTAAGACGGCGCCGGGTCCGCTTCGCCCCTCGACCAGCCTCGGGACGCCCTGAGCATGCCGAAGTGCGCGGGACCCGGCTACGAACTCGATTGGTGATCTCGACGCTACTGGGCGCGTCGTCTCCAACGGCGCAGTCCCGTCGCGAGACCGCCAGCGCCGAGCAGAAGGAGCGTCGCGGGTTCGGGGACGGCTTCGACGCCCTCGATGGTGTAACGCGCGTTCGATGCCGACGAGAACGTGGCATCGAGGATGGGGTTGCCGAACTGGTCGTATGGCGTCAGCCCGGTGATTTTCAGCGTACTGAAGAAATCCGCGCTACCAGCGCCGATGTCGTTCTGTGGCGTGAAGACAAACCCGAATTCGCAAACGTCCCCCACGACACAGGGCCTGAAGGTGCCCACTGCCGCCGCCGAAAACAGGTTATACCTGAAGGCTTCGCCCCAAATTATCGGGAAAGCGACGCTGATGGCTTCGTTAACCGGGCCTTCATCGAAGAACGTGAAGAACTGACCATCATCGCCGATACTCGAGCTCACCTCAACAACAAGCAGGGCACCAGCAAGCGCGCTGCCGCTCGCGGAGATCAGCCCGTCGAAATTGAGATCGACCTGAAATGACCCTGCGGTACCATTCAGTCCGGTCTTCGAGACCGTGATCTCATCAGTGGACTGGGCACCTGCTGCGACCACGCGATACCCGGGCGATGCCAAGCCAGTGAGATCGTACTCTGCGGCCGCGCGCAATTGAAGCTCCCCGAACGAGACCAGGTTCGCGGCGGCGGAGACGGTGAAAAGCTCACCAGTGGATCCGTACACCTCGTCGAGGGTTACCAGTCCGTAGCCCCGACTCACGTTCCCAGGATCAGGAATTGGGCCCCACAGTTCGATATCCACAGGGTCGTCAGCGGTAAGACACGAACCGGGCGTGTAGGGATCGCAGCCGGTGTTGACGCTGATGTTCGTTTCAAGCGAGAACGAAGCCGCCATGGCTGAGTCGGGGGATCCGATGCACATCGCACCTGCGAGGAACGCAAACCCGGCCAGGGATGACGAACTGCGTGTCGGTGTCATGAGGGGGGCCTCTTCGTTGTGTGTTTTCCGGCGAACGCTGCCGAGCGCCGAGCAACTGGCGTGCCGTGCCTCCCCAGGAAAAGGGCGTAGCGGACGTTGTCGTTGTCGCTGTTCAATTTAGGGGCTGTCTTCGTGTGTCGTCGATACGCGCCGCGCAGGCGCGATGTCTCTTGGCAGGTAGACTTCAGTCAAACTCGAATGAAACCAATCAGCAATTTGCTCTTGTGTCACACGCTATTGCCGGACGTGCAGTAGTGCGCATTCTTGTATACGAGTTCGTGACCGGCGGAGGGTGTGTGGGGAGTTGCGTACCGGCGTCACTCGCACGCGAGGGCCTCGCCATGCGGACCGCGCTTGTGTCGGATCTGGCGTCGATCAAACGCCATCAGATCGTCGCAACAACCGATCACCGCTTTCGCCGTGCGGTGCCGTCCGGGGTCGAGCAGGTGGTCATCGATTCCGCGAAGCCGGTACCGTTCAAGTTGCTTCTTGAACGCGTCGATGCCGTCTGGGTCATCGCTCCGGAGACGAATCGATGTCTCGATCGACTCGTCGCGCGCGTCGAGAAGAGTGGAAAGCAGGTTCTTGGATCGCGTGCGACTGTCATCGCTCGTGCGTCAGACAAGGGAATGTATCCTCACCGGCTTGCGCGTATTGGTGTGCGGCATCCCGAGACTGTATTGCTGACATCGATGACGGAGGCGCGCGCAACGGCGCGGCGGCTCGGCTATCCAGTCGTTGTCAAGCCTCGCCGTGGCGCTGGCGGTCGCGGGGTGTACATCGCGCGCGATGCGCGCGAGTTGCAGCGTGCATTGCACGAGATTCAGCAGGTGCAGTCCCTCAACGCCGCGTTCCTCGTCAGCAATGGATTCGCCCAGGAGTTCGTGATGCAGCGCTACATCACAGGTACTCCGGCCAGCGTGTCGCTGCTTGCAAACGGTCATGAGGCGGTCGCACTCGCGGTGAATGCGCAGCGGCTCAAAGTGTCAACCGACGTGTCGTATCGCGGTGGACGCACACCACTCGAGCATCCGCTCACGATGGCGGCGGTTGACGCGGCTCTCCGCGCGTGCGCGGCCTTTCCCGGCCTGCGCGGCTACGTGGGTGTCGATCTGGTGTTGGGTGACGATGGCCCCGTGGTGATCGAGGTGAATCCCCGCGTGACGACCGCTTACCTCGGGGTGCGGGCGGTGCTCGACGAGAATGTTGCGCAACTGGCGATAGACGCATGCCGTGGCGATCTGCCTCCTCAGCCCATCACACGTCGGCGAGTACGCTTCACGGCATCGGGTTTGGTGGCCGCCGCATGACGACGTCAATCATCGGATGGGACATCGGCGGCGCCAACATCAAGGCTGCGCGAATCTCAGAGGGACAATCGCGTCCCGTGATGCACGAGCGCGCGTTCCCCCTGTGGCGTGAGCCCGCGCGGTTGTCATCGGTGCTCGTGGATGTTGCCGAGGTCCTGGGCTCCGCACAGATGATGGCCATCACGATGACGGCGGAGCTGGCGGACTGCTTCGCGAACAAGCGCGAGGGTGTTGCGAGCGTGCTCGATGCATTGGAGGCCGCGTTTCCAGACGTGGAGTCCTGGGTGTACGGGACCGACGACAGATTCAGGTCGGTGGATGAGGCGCGACGCCATCCCTATAAGATTGCGGCCGCGAACTGGATGGCTGGCGCCACGTTCGTGGCGCAGACGTTTCCAGATGCGCTCTTTCTCGATGTGGGCAGCACCACCAGCGATATCATCCCGATCGTCGGCGGGCGGGTCGTGGCTCGTGGCCGAACCGACCCTGGGCGATTGCGGAGCGGCGAGCTCGTCTATACGGGTGCACTTCGGACGCCGATTGCCGCGATTGTGCGCACCGTGCCGTTTCGGGGCCGTCGATGTCGTGTCGCGGCGGAGTATTTTGCGTCGAGTGCTGATGTGCATCGATGGCTCGGGTGCATCGGTGAGGACGAGTACACCTGCGATACCCCTGATGGACGCGGCCGCAGTCGCAGTGAAGCAGGCGCTCGGCTCGCGCGAATGGTCTGTGCCGACTTCGACAGGCTCGGAGACGAGCGCGTGACCGCCATCGCTGAGCACGTCTCTGGAGCGCAGGTGCGCCAGATCGCGTCTGGTCTTTGGCAGGTGGTGCGTCGTCTTGGTCCTCGATGTCCGAAAATGGCCGTCATCGCCGGACTGGGAAAGTTTCTGGCGAGGGCTGCCGCGGATGCTGTTGGCCTCGAGGTGACGGATCTTGCGGACGCGATGGGTCCGGACGCAGCGCGGGCGACGCCGGCCGCGGCCGTCGCGTATCTTTTGAACTGCAGGCGTGAATCGCCTGCGGAGTCACGGCCTGATCGCATGACTCCGGCTCCCACTGGTGCCCTCACGTGATCACGAATCTTGGAATGAACGAGCGCGCGTGGACGCTCGTCGATCAATCGGTCGCCGACGCTCCTGCGCTTGGCATCAACGTGCGCACGCTCGCGGGAGGCGCGCGCATTCTTGACGCCGGGATCTCAACGCCAGGTGGTCTGGCCGCGGGCCGGACGCTCGCGGAGATCTGCATGGGAGGCCTCGGCCATGTCTCGTTCGTGCCGGTGGCGGTTGGCGCGGACACGTGGTCTGGTGTTCACGTCTGGACCGATCATCCCGCGGCGTCGTGCATGGCGTCGCAGTATGCCGGCTGGATCATCAATCCAGAGGGATTCTTCGCGATGGGATCGGGCCCCATTCGCGCGAAAGCCCGCGTGGAACGGGAGCTCTTTGCGAAGCTCGGCTACGCCGAGGACGCCACTCGTGGCGTGCTCGTCCTGGAGGGGCGAACTCTTCCTACAGACGAGGTCGCGGAGTGGGTGGCGGAAAAGGCAGGCCTTGCCGTGAGCGAGGTGGCATTCGTTGTCGCGCCGACAGCGAGCGTCGCCGGCGGCGTGCAGATTGTCGCGCGTGTGATCGAAACCGGCTTGCACAAAATGGACACGCTCGGTTTCGACGTCACTCGGGTCGTGAGCGCGATCGGCACGGCGCCGATCCCCCCGATCGCGAAGAACGATCTGAGGGCGATTGGTCGTACGAACGACTGCATCCTCTATGGAGGGCAGGCGCGCTTTCACATCGACGCGTCCGACGACGAGCTGGCCGCGCTCGCGGAACGGCTCCCGGCATCGACGTCACCGGACTACGGGACGCCGTTTCGGGAGATCTTCAAGCGGTACGACAACGATTTCTACAAGATCGATCCCCTGCTGTTCAGTCCGGCAGAAGTCTGGCTGACCAGCGCCACGAGCGGCCGGACGTTTCATGCCGGACGACTTAACGGCGAAGTATTGCGGGCGTCGCTCTTCGACTAATGGATCGCCGCTTCGACTGTCGTAGTGTCCGGCTTTAGCCGGACCTGAGCCATGAACATCGTCATTCTCAGTTCCCACACCGGTTGGCAGACCGACGAACTGCTTCGAGCGATGGGTGAACGCGGCCAC
The DNA here is from genome assembly GCA_013140775.1 of Acidobacteriota bacterium. Lineage (GTDB taxonomy): Bacteria > Acidobacteriota > Vicinamibacteria > Vicinamibacterales > UBA2999 > JABFSA01. The sequence continues at coordinate 38,826 of JABFSA010000123.1, forward strand.
GTCGGCTGCGTGCTCCCCTATGAGGGGCTCGTGGCGCGGGTCGGCAGACACTCGACTGGTGCGTTGAGTCACTTGTCGAGCGCCCGCACATCGATTCTCGATGCCGACGCCGTGCTGGCACGCATCATTCCAACGGGTTCGCTCGAGCAGATCATCTACCGCGTGGATGCGCTGCATTGGGTCGAGGACCGCGGTGTCCCGGTGATGAACTCGCCGAGGACGATCGAGCGCTGCGTGGATAAGTTCTACACGACCGCACTACTGCAGGAGGCGGGTATTCCGGTGCCGGAGACCGTCGTGTGCGAGGGTGCTGCGGCGGCACTCGACGCGTGTCGCGCGATGGGCGACGCGATCGTCAAACCGATTTTCGGGTCGCTCGGGCGCGGCATGATTCGAGTGACCGACCCCGAGGTGGCCCTTCGCGTCGTGGAGCCGCTTGAGCAAGTGAGCAGCGTCTTCTACGTGCAGCGGACGATCGACCACGGTGGCCGCGATGTACGTGTCTTCATTGTGGGTGGCCGGGTGGTCGGCGCAATCGAACGCATCGCGCCAGCAGGTGAGTGGCGTACGAACGTCGCACGGGGCGGTGCGGTCAAAGCGATCGACCTGCTGCCAGCGTGGGCCGAGATGGCGCTGTCGGCGGCGGCGGTGGTTGGCGCGGACTACGCGGGCGTGGATGTCCTGCAGTCGCGCGATGGCGAGGTGTTCGTCCTGGAGGTCAACGGGATTCCCGGGTGGAAGGGTCTCCAGCAGGCGACCGGGATCGATGTCGCCGGTACGATCGTGGAGCATCTGATCGAACGCGTGCGAAACACGCGACAGGCATCCGGTCTCTCCGGCGTTACGGAACAACGAGCATGACGCACGTTCAGGCCGGCGACGTGGCGCAGTCGCTCGTGTCCTCGACCGACGTGATGGTGGCCGCGCAGCTTGCATGTCTGCTGGAGGTGAGTGCGCCGAAACCTGGAAATGTGTCGCCGGGCCGACATTTCAGCGACACGCGCTACGAAGATTTTCTGGCGAGTGCCGCAGCGCTTGGCGCGCCACTCGCGAACGCGGCCGGGCAGTCGCTGGGTCTCACCGTGCGGCTCGCGATAGAAGCGACGAGGCGCTGGGTGAGCGGCAACACGAACCTCGGAATCGTGCTGTTGCTCGCGCCGCTGGCCCGCGCGGCGCTTCGCGACTCAGGCGCTCGGGAGTCGGGGCTCGTCGAATCCCGAATCCCGAATCCCGAATCCCTAGCCCCGGACCGCTTGCGGGCCGCCTTGCGCCAGGTGCTCGATGAGACGACGACCGAAGACGCCCGCGACGTCTACGCGGCCATCCGCATGGCCTCTCCGGGTGGCCTGGGCGACGCCGAGACACAGGACGTTGCCGGCGAGCCCGACGTGACGCTGCTCGAGGCCATGCGTCTGGCCGCGCATCGAGACGGTATCGCGCGTGAATACGAAACGGCGTTCGAGGTGACGTTCGGGATTGGCGTGCCAGCGCTCCAGCATGCACGTGCTGACGGGCTGCCGTGGGACGATGCGGTTGTTGAAACGTTTCTGACGATGCTTGCGGCCAACATCGATACGCACGTGGTCCGGCGTGCCGGGGTTGCTGTCGCGGCGAACGTGCTGGAACGCGCAAGGTACGTCATCGGGTGTGGAGGCGTCCGCACCGAGGCGGGACGGCGTGCGCTAGAGGAGATGGATCGCGCGATTCGCGACACTGGAAACGCTGGCAACCCTGGAACGACGGCGGACCTCACCGCGGCCGCGATCTTTGTATTCGTCCTGTGCGGTGGCTGGAGCAGGGAACGTGACGCCGAGCGTGTCAGACGGGAGAAACGGTAATGCAGCCGCGGGGTGATTTCCGGGTTTCGGTCGAGAAGGACTATCTCGTATTCGCGTCGGCGCATTTCATTACGATGTCGGGCCATCGGTGCGAAGGGCTGCACGGCCATAACTATCGTGCGCGCGTGACGATCGAGGGCGCCCTCAACGAGGAAAACTGGTTCGTGTTCGATTTCGTCGAGATCAAGCGGATCATGCGCACGTTGTGCGACGAGATCGACCACCTGGTGCTGCTGCCAACGAAGAGCTCGAGGATTCAGGTGGTGGAGGACGGCGAACGCGTGACGGTGGCGGTCGATGGCCAGCCACGATATGTCTTTCCCCGGCGCGACTGCGCCCTTCTGCCTATTCCAAACACGACAGTCGAAATGCTCGCGCAGCTTCTGACCGAGCGCCTGCGCGCCCAGTTCGATGCCACTGGCGTGCAGGGCATGACGGCCATCGAGATGGAAGTCGAGGAAAACTTCGGGCAGTCGGCAACCTACCGGCTGTCGCTGGTGTGACGGAGGCGGCGCAGATCCGCTGCTTGAATGCGGCCATCGTGAAGCGCCGTGGCGACGAGTGCGCCGTCACACCCGGCCTCGGCCAGCCGCACCAGGTCTTCAGGTCCCCGAACGCCTCCACCGGCAACAAGCATCGTGCCCGGCGCCGCTCGTCGGACTCTCGCGATCGTGTCGAGGTCGAGTCCCTTCGAGCTTCCGACGCGGGCCAGGTCAAGGACGATCAGCGCGCCCACGCCTGCAGCGCCGGCGCGCTCAGCCAGGCCGACCGCGTCAATCGGTGGCCCAGGCAGCCGCGGAGACAGCGGCACACCATTCTGAAGGTCGAGGCTGAACGCCACGCGCTCGCCGCCGAGTTCGTCACAAATTGCCGACAGCGTGTCGAACGAGTCGAGCGTTTCGAGTCCGACAACCACCCTCTCGCTGCCACGTATGAGCGCCTTGCGTGCGTTGACCAACGTCGATATTCCAGCGTCCAACCAGAGAGGAGCGACGCCCGCCAACTGCGTGAGGATGTCCCCTTGCGCAGAATTCACGGTGGCCGCGCCGGATACGTCGGTGTCGCATCGCTGGGAGCTGGCGATGGCATCAAGATCCGCCGCATACAGCTCGGTGATGCCCAGAC
>JABFSA010000084.1 GCA_013140775.1 Acidobacteriota bacterium
CGCGAGACCTACCTCCGCGATGATCAGGCACTTCTCGATTGTCAAGCCTGGATAGACCAGGGCGCGGGGCTCGGGGCTCGGGGCTCGGTCGGAATTGTTGGATGTCATTGGGCCTGCGCTTCCCTCATGTCCCACTTAGCTCTTCGCGCGATAGACGACGACGTCCGTCTGCAGGTCGTCGTCGCCCTGCTCGAGATACTCGAGCGCGCCCGCCAGATCGGCGATCGGGCGGAGCCGGTCTCCGGCTGCGTGAGGATTCAGGTCAAAGAAGTGGGTGAATCTCCCGGTCAGGATCGCGTAGAGCGCTTGAGGGGAGGTCCCCGCCAGCCGCAGATGTACAGGCGACACTTCGATCTGCCACGCGATGTGAGGCGCACTCAGGACTCGAGACGCACCAGTCAGGACGTGAACCTCTGATCCCTGGGTATCCACCTTCACAAAGGTGACATCAGTGAGGTCGATGGCACGTTCTTCGACCCAGGCATCGAGCGTCGTGCAGCGCACGCTGATAGCGTCGTCGTGAGCGTCACCTGCATGCACAACGCGGTGGCCGCCCGACATCTTGGCGCGCTGCAGTGGCAACTGTCCGACGCGATCGCTGATCGCCACGTGATCGGCGACGACGAGGCCTTCGAGTTTGTTCTCGCGAACATTGGCCATCAGACACTGGCAGTTCAGCTCGTCTGGCTCCGCGCAATAGGCCTTCGTAGAGTCGCCGAGAATCACTCGCGGGATTGCCATGCGACCGACGTTGGCGCCGATGTCGAGCATGATGCCGCCGACCGACACATCCCTCGTCTGGGCAATGGCGAGATAGGGAAAGCGTTGCTTGGCCAACATCCGTTCCACAGATGCCGCCGACTGCGAGGGGAGCGCCGGAACCCACCAGTGCAATCCGTCAATCGTCGCCCGACGCGCCTCGCCGATCAGAGCCCTGGGCTGAAACGTCGCGGCATCGTGTGGTATCCGCGCCGCGCGCGACTGCGCTATCGGTGTCCGGACCTGCAACATGTGCTGTAAGGCTTCAGCGGAGGGCATGCGCCGGGCTCGTCGCATGCTCTGTGCCTTGAGAGTGGCGCGTTCCTCATCTTCACGATGCGCTCGCTCACGTACGGTTTCGCGAAGCCGCCGGTACTTGTCTTCCCAGTGCGCCGCGAGCTCGCGAGCCGTCGCTGCGGCATACAACCGGGAACGGACACGCGTCAGCAAACCCGACATCCAGCGTCAGACGCGTGCGAGACGATCGGCGCGTCCCAGCGCCAGCTTCAACACGTCGAGGTCCTTGACGTCGAGGGGAACGAATCCACCGGACTTCAGACTGGAGAACACCCGCTTCGACACCTCGAGGTGATCGAACCGGAATGCCGCCGGGTTGGAATAGAACGCCACGGCGTTCGTGCCACTGAAGGGCGCCAGATACGAGAACCCTCCGTAAGTCCCGATGAAGGCTTTGGCGTTGCTGATGATCCGCGTCTGCACTTCGAGGTTGGTTTCGGGCGGCATCAGGTGTTCGACCGTGTGCAGCCGCTCGCGACGGGTCGGCGCGAAGTCTGAGTGATCGTCGTATCGGTGCGCCGTGTTCAACAGCACTACGTCGGTGCTTGCGGTGAGATCCTCGATGACCTGCGCAATCAGCGCACGGTTCGCGGGCGAATCCGGGAGCGCCGAATTCGCGTAGAACTTCACGGCGACATACTCGCGAGGCAGGTGTGAGGCGAGGTCCCCGAGAGGCAGCTTCGGCAACGGCCGGAAGACGCTGAACGCCTCGATCAGCGTAATGGGCGCCTGCTGTCGCCAGAAGACGTTGAACAGGTTGTACATCATCGACGGGTGCAGCACTTTCACGCTGTCCAGCCCGCGTGCCTTCTTGACGCGTTCGATAATTTCCCGGTCGAACTCTCCGAGATCGATATGCTTCAGCCGACCCTTCTGGTCGTGAATGCGTGCTTCATTCCGCAGCCGAAACTCGTCGGCCGTAAAGAGCGACAGGATGTCGTGATAGTTCGGCGTGATGTGGCGGTACCACGGCGCCGCACCACCACGCGACACCACGATGAGCTGGTCGTCATGCAGGCTCGCATACGACTTGACCCATGCCACAAACGGAATCCAGTACAGCAACTCGAACCCGGCCTCAGTGAGCCAGGGCCCCACGATGATCGGCTTGTCCTGGCGGCCCAGCATCGTGACGAGTTCTCTGGTCTCTTCGACCTCTGGCACACCGGGAAATAACAGGCTCTTCGCCGGGTCGCGATGCTTGTTGAGCTTCGGCGTGAGGATGGCTCCGGATTCCTGGCGAATCTGCGGCGGCTCCTCACCAACGAGGTGCTTCAACCGCGTGACAGCGAAGTGGCGAATCTGCAGGAACAGCTGCTTTCGCGCGTGACGACGGAAGCGGCGGTACTTGTATCGGGTCTCTTTGCGGTACGGCTGTGTCACCGCGACGATCGAGGCATACGCCAGCCAGGGGAGAAGAAGAAGGCGCGCCCCCCACGCGGCGACTGGCACTCCAACCGGCGCAGGAGCCGGCTGCTTCGCCACGTTCTCGATCGCGCTCGCAAACCTCGGTGTCGCGGGCTCATCGAGGCCGTAGGGCCGGATGAACCCTTCGGTGAAACGTCGCGCGCGCTCGATGCCAGGCCCAGGGTCGGCCAGCGCCGCGGAGAGCTGAGCGACATGCTCTTCGAGACCTCGTGCGATCTGGAGCAATCCTCCATTGACGGTCGTCAGGTAGTGAAAATGGATAGTGCCTTCCTGGTTGTCCTTCGAGATCTCGGGCTCGAGGACAGACAGCACGGGCTTGCCGGCCACACCTGCTTCGAGAAACGCACTGGTATTCAGACCAACGACCGCCGCTGCGTAGTAGAGCGAGTCGAAATAGTCGTTCTTCGAGGGCACATCGACGGGATGGCCCCCGAAGAATCCAACGTTCTTGAACTCGGTGAGATCGACCTGCTGCCACTCGTCCAGGCGACGAGGGTGTGGACGAATGAGCAAACCCGCTTCCTGTAACACGGGATCCGCGCTGCCGCGGACCTGTTGAATCCAGCGCTCTGTGAACTGCGCTTCGATGGCGGTGTTCTTGAAGAGCGACGAGCAGACGTACAGAATGTAGGGGCGCGCGGGATCGACGCCGGCGTACTCACAGAACTCCTGACGCGAGCGCGACGGCTGACGTCCGAACCACTGGTCGTAACACTGGGCGCCCGTCACGACGATGCGCTCAGGTGGCACGCGATGCAGTTCGACCGCCTCCTGCTTCTGCGTGTCGTTCCACACGGTCACGAGGTCCGGAACCGCTCGCAGGAGCGACTTGCTGGACAAATGGTCCCAGCTGCCCACGCAGAGCACCGTCCTCAGCCCGAGCGCACGCGCGGCCAGATAGTGATCAATCTGCGGCGAACCCAGATCGACGAGCGGAGTGATTAGGACGACGTCCGGCTGCTGTTCGCGGTAAAACGCTTCGAGCTCTTTGCTTCTTGGCACGGCCTGCTCGAACTGGCGCAGCACCCACGAAAGAGCACGGCGGCCCCCGGGTGAACGCAGGCCGGGGAGGCCTGCCAGCACACGAACCAGCCGAGGTGTCCGCTCCTCCGACCGCCCTCGGAGCCGAGGCATTGTGTCGTAGCGGGGGTCGAGAAACCGCAGATAGTCGATCCCGAGACGCAGCTTCTGTCCAAGCGCAAGCCACGCACCGGACTGGCGGTTAGGCGTCCATCCGATCGTGACCCCGGGATACTTCGCCGCGAGTCGCTCGACGAGGCCGGCGCCTCCCAGTGACTCCTCACGGTCAGCAGACAAATGGAGCGTGTGCCCCCGCTCCGCAAGCTCGGCGATCGCCGACTCGAAGAGGCGCAGGTAAGAGAAGTGACGGGCCAGAAACAGAATCTTCATAGCGTGAGGCCGATCCGTTTCCTCAGCCGCTGCGTAAACTTTTTCATCGTCTTGGTGCGACGCCACTCGGCGGCGCGTTCCGCCTTGTAGCGCTCTCGTTCAGTGACGCGGGCGTCCTTGCGCTGCTGTTCTGCCTCGTTATGCGCGTCTTTCACGCGCCATGCCGCTTCGACACGCGCACGATGCGCACGCTGGCGCCCCATGATGGCCCGTTCATGTTCGCTCAACACGAGTGGCTCCGCCACCCGGTGAGCCGCAAGCGACACGACGGGCTCGAGCACGCGCTGCAGAACCCGGTTCTGGGATCTCGCTTTTGCTGGGACCCGAACACTCGCGGCGAGGCCTTCCACCGAATCCGCAAATACCGGGGAGGCGGCCACGTCGAGCCCTCGAGGACGTATGAACGCTTCTACAAACCGCTGGCTTCGACGTGACGACGTTTCTCCGGCGAGCAGCACATCGTTGATCTGACGGCACTGCTCTTCCAGGGATCGCGCCGTGTGCAGGAGGCCGCCGCCGACCTTCAGGAGGTAGTGGAAGTGGATGGTGCCTTCCTGGTTTTCGAAGTGCTCGGGCAGAAGCGTCGCGAACACCGGCTTTCCGGCGATGGCGCCTTCGAGAAAGGCACTGGTATTGAGTCCGACGACAGCAGCGCAGTGGGCGAGCGAGTCAAAGTAGCCCGCTTTTGCTTCGGGATCGACAGGGTTTCGACCCCAGAGCACCACGTCCGTGTTCGTCGTGACATCGATGCCCTCCCATTCCTTCGTTCTGGCGGGGTGTGGCCGAACCACAATCGGCATCGACGCCAGCGGCTCGAGCTTGCTCGCACGCACGGCCTGAATCCATCGTTGAACGAAGAGCGCCTCGGTTGGACTTCCCTGAAAGAGCGCCGAGCATACATACAGGAGGAAGGGTCCGTCGCCTCCAAGACCGACCGCGCCTCTAAACGCTTCCCGCGTCATCGAGGGCGTACGGTCGAACCACTGATCAAAGCACTGCGCGCCCGTGACGACGACCTGCTCAGACGCGACCCGGTGCAGTGAAAGGGCTTCGTCTCGCTGCGTGTCGTTCCACACGAACACTCGATCGGGAACGTTGCGGAGGATGGCCTTGCTCGAGAGATGATCCCAACTCCAGACGCACAGCGCTGTCGGGTACCCAAGTGCTTTTGCGGACTGGAGATAGTCCAGCTGGGGTGAGGCTACCAGTCCGATGAGCGGCGTAAACAGCACCACATCCGGCCTCTGCTCACGAAGATAGTCGTCTATTTGCCGGCTGCGCGGGATCGCACGCTCGCATGCATACAGGATCGTTCGCAGGAGGTGACGACCAACAGCGGACCCTGTGCCTGCGGCAGCAACGAGCCACAATCCCGCCCGCGGAACGCGCTCACGCGCCCGCGCCCGTAGCTTCGGCGCGTCCGCATAGGCGGGATCGAGATACCGGAGGTAGTCGATCGTCATCCGAAGCCTGGTTGCGAAGATGCCCCAGGCGTCCTCACGAGCCGGCACCCACCCAAACGTGACGCCTTGATGCTGCTGCGCCAGACGCTCCACCATCTTGCGTCCGCCGAGATCTTCCTCGCGCTCGGCAGCAAGATGAATGTGATGTCCTCGTGCCGCAAGAATGGCGATGACCGACTCGTAGTTCCGGAAATACGTATAGTGCCGCGCGAGAAAGAGAATCTTCACGCGTGGTTACGTCCACGAACCCGATTCGATCGACCCAGCAGGCGCTCGACGATTGGCGTGAGTCCAATCCGACGCGCCGCCACCAGCACTCCATACACGGCCAGCAGAACACAGTGTTTGATGCGCTTGTAAATCCACCGAGGCCATCCGAGCACGGACAGCAGACCACGCTGCACGGTGGACTTCGCGTAATGCCGCCAGGCGTAGGCTGCGGCATACGTCACCACGAGACGCCGGGCTTCAGCGCGAGGGATAGGCACAGTCGGATGTGTCTCACGGACGTAGTTCGCCCACAACGACCGGGCGTGCAGGTACCACGGCGCGGTCCAGGCCGACGGTGGACGTGTTCCCGGCGCGAACAGCGTCGAACGCTGGCGCTCGACACTCCCGGTCTCAAACTGGCGGCGATACCACAGGACTTCGGGCACCTGGCGGATCTGACCGCGCAACGTGAGCTCGGCCATCAGCAGTCGATCGGGACACAACACCTCGCGAAAGATACCTGCATCCCGCACGGCCGACGCGCGCATGAGGCCGTACACCATGTCGCCCGCGGCAACCGAATCGCTGCGATTGAAAAGCGCCCATCGCGCACCACGGTCCGCAATACCGGCGGTTTCAAACTGGCGGCCGGGCTTGGCCTGCTCCTCTCCCTTCGGATTCATTCGCTGCGTGAGCGGATAGGCCACCATGACGTCGGGCTGCGCTTCGAGCGTTGCCACGAGCGTCTCGAGCCAGTTGGGATGCCACCGATCGTGATCGCTCCCCCACGCGAAATACACGGCTCCGTCGCGCGATGCCTCTTCGAACGCCGCTTGCCAGGCCGCCACCATCCCTCGGCGTTCCGGAAACCTGACGTACCGCACACGGCTGTCGCGCGCCGCATATGCGCGGGCGAGCGTCTCGGTCTGATCCGTCGAGCCGTCGTCAACAAGCACGAACCTGATATTCCGGTATGACTGCGCAAGGAGGGAGTCGAGCGCTTCCGGCAGGTACTCCGCGCGGTTCCGCAACGTGACGCCGATGCCGACGAGCGGCAACGTCGTCATGACGAAGACCCAATCAAGGCTTTGAGCCGCCCTTTGATGCGTGCGAGGTGCTTTCGACGTACGCCCATCCATTGCTCGCGTTGTCGCTCCCGCCGGCGACTCGCCAGAAACTGACGCTTGTCGGCCACGCGCTGATCGCGCTCAGCTGAGGCTGCCTGCTTGTGCGCGGCCTTTCGAAGCTTCGCCCGGTCGTTGATCATCTCGGGCGTATCTCTGAGGGCCGGCCTGAGCCACCCTGTCTCGGACGATTGCGCAACCGCGCGAACGAGAGGCTGCAGCGCCGTGTGCCATCCAGACGGCACATCGGCCGGTTGCGCAGGATTCGCGGCGATCGCCTCGACGGCGGCGACAAAGGCAGGCGTGGCGCGAACATCGAGCCCATGCGGACGAACGAACGCTTTCACGAAGCGCCGGTTACGTTCGTCGCGTTCGGCTGACGACGCGAGCGTGGACGACAACTCCGCGAGATGCTCGGGAAGCGAACGCGTCGCGCGCAACAGGCCGCCCTCGACCTGCATGAGGTAGCGAAAGTGCTGCACACCCTCCTGATACATCTCGAACTCAGGCAGCAGCAGGGTCAGCACGGGACGACCAACGATCGCGGCCTCCAGAAACGCGCTGGTGACGAGACCGACGACGGCGTGGCTGTGATACAGGGAATCGAAGTAGTCCGCCTGCGCATCAGGGCTGACGGGATTTCTCCCGTACAACACGGCGTTCCCGAACCGCTCGAGCGAGATGTCTTTCCACTCCTCCATCCGTTCAGGGTGAGGACGGACGAGGATGCCAGCGGTACGAAGTCGCGGGTCAGGGCTCTTACGAATCTCCTCGATCCATTTCAGGACGAACGTTGACTCCGTGGGATTGGGCGTCATCACGGAACAGACGTACAGAAGGATCGGGTGCTCAGAGGAGAGTCCCACGGCCTGGCAGAAGGTAACGCGGTCGCGTGAGGGTGACCTGTCGAACCACTGGTCGTAGCACTGCGCGCCTGTGACGACGATCCGATCTGATGGCACGCCGTGCCACTCAATCGCTTCCTGCTTTTGCGTGTCGTTCCAGAGCAGCACGCGTTCCGGCACGTCCCGCAGCAGCGCCTTGCTCGACAGATGATCCCAGCTGAAGACGCATACGCCGGATCGCCGCCCGAGCGCTCGAGCCGCGCGCAGGTGGTCGATCTGCGGAAGACGCCAGGCTGTCACCGACGCCACGAGCACGACATCGGGGTTCTGTTCCTCGATGAACGCACGGCTCGCATCGCTCACCGGCATCAGGTCTTCGCTGGCACGGAGGATCGCGCTTAACGCTCGTTGTCCTGCTCGGCTTCGATCGAGCCCACCATCCATCAGGCGCAGAACACCGCGCGGAATCCGCTCACGAAGGGTCAACCGTGATTTCTCAAAAGGCGCAAAGACGGCTTCGTGGAAACGCACGTAATCCGAAGCGCTTCGGAGCTTCCGCGCAAGCTTGAACCACGGCTCGTCATCCAGCGAAGGTGCAAACCCAAAGGTGATAAGGGACGACTGCGCTGCCAGACGCTCGACGAGTGCTTTGCCCCCAAGCGATTCGCGCTCATCCGCGGCGAGGTGCACCGAATGGCCGCGTGCCACCAGTGCGAGTACCACCGATTCAAAGTTGCGGTAATACGCGTAGTGCGCCGCGAGAAAGAGAACCTTCATGGCGCCGTCACTTCACACGCGCGGCCATGAGCAGGCTCGCCAACTCGAGATCCAGGCCGTCATCGATGTCGAGGGAATCGGCCCGCGACATCACAAGACCCCGGACATCTTCACCATAGAGTGACCGACGGTCACTCACGACGGACGTGCGAACCGCCAGCACCGCCGGCCCATTGCGGGCAAACAGCTGCGGTTTGTCCTGCCTCCGTGTCGGCACGGGACCCTCGGCCCACGGAACGAGACGATCCTGTTGCAGCCGCATCAGCGACGAAGGCGTGAACTGGTGCGGCACCTGCGTGACGCTCACGACCGAGTCAGAGCCCGACGACGTGAGCAACTCGACAGCGTCGTCGATATGCTGAGCTCGCCTGAAGGGTGAGGTGGGCTGAAGCAGCACGAGCACGTCTGGTCGGTACTGCTCGCGCTCACCAAGCGTCGCCACGAGGTCCACCAGCACGTCGAGCATCGGTGTCTCGTCGGCAGCAAGCTGCGGTGGACGCAGAAACGGGACGTCCACACCCAGCTGCCGTGCCACACCCGCAATCTCTTCGTCGTCAGTGCTCACAACGACGCGAGTCAGGCGCTGGCTCGCACGCGCGGCATCGGTTGTGTACGCAAGCAACGGACGACCGCCCACCAGAGCAAGGTTCTTGCGCGGAATACCCTTGGACCCTCCACGCGCCGGGATGATGCCCAGGATGTTCAGTACTGAATCCGCTTCTGCACACTCAATGAGGTGCGTGACAGGATGTCCGCGATTCTGTCGCCAGCCAGGCCGTCGCCGTACAGGTGCGCCGGAGGATACGGTCCGTGCGCCACCTGGCGTTTGATGGCAGCCACGATGGCCACGCGATCGTGGCCGACATCGATGACATTCGGAGCGCGCTCACGGCCGTCCTGCCTGCTGCCGATGTTCACGGCAGGCGTCCCGACAAAGGCGCCTTCGCGTATCGAAGCACTGGAGTTGCCCACGAGACACGCGGCGCTGCGCATCAACCGGAGATACGTCTCCACGGGAAAATTCTTGTAGAAGCGGATGTACTCGGGCTTGTGGGTCTCGCGAAACTTGCGCATGCCCCTCGACACGTCCTCGGAACCGGCGTCCACGTTCGGCCAGAGCATCACGGTCGGCATCTGCAGTTCGTGAAGCGCCATCAGCGTCTCCTGGATCTGACGCTCTGCCTGTCCATACTCCGTCGTTACGGGATGCTGGCTCACGAGCAGGAACGGCTGGTCTGTCGCGATATGGCCGCCTACACCTTCCCGATCGAGCCATTCGGCGTCGAGTGCAGGAGAACCGGCCGCGAGCACCTCCGCGAGGAGATCGATACGCGGACAGCCCACGACGTGAACACTCTGCGGCTCCTCACCGAGACGCAGGATGCGATCCGCCGCATCCCGATTCGCCGGAAAGTGAATGTGCGCCAGCTTGGTGATGGCGTGACGGATGCTCTCGTCGATCGTACCGGTCACCTCCCCGCCCATCGTGTGCGCCAGCGGGATGTTCATGTAGGCCGAGGCCACTGCTGTCGCCATCGTCTCGAAGCGGTCGCCCACCGTGACCACAACGTCGGGACTCAGCAGTTCGAAGAGCGTGGGGAGTTCCAACAGGCCGAGGCCGGTGGACTTGGCCATCGTCACCGGAGTCTCGCCTTCGACGATCATGTTGACTCGAGCGTCTGGAGTGAAACCGTCACGCTGGATCACATCGACGACGGAGCCGAACCGGTCAAGGAGCGCTGAAGCGGCGACGATAATCTGCAGATGAAGGTCCGGATGCGCCTTGACTGCGCGCATGACCGACTTGATGCTCCCGTAGTTGGCACGGGAGCCGACGACGACACATACCTTACGCATAGGTTTTGAGATCCACGGACACGTCGCGAGTATCGAATCGCGGCAACTCGTACCGCGGCTCGCTGCCGATCACCGCCTGGCGACGAACGGTATTGAAGGCCATCGAATATCCACATTCCTCGAGCACGCGCAAGGTGTCGGCGTTGTACGTGTGAGGAAAACCGTACGGATAACAGAACGACACAGTGCTTTGCCCCGTGAGCGCCGCAATGACGCCAGGGCCGTTGCGTAGTTCGGTGCGCTGCGCGTCGTGGGAAAGGCGAGAGAGCACCGGATGCGTCTCGGTGTGAAAGCCAAACGTCATCCCGCCCCGGGCCATCTCCCCGATCTGAGAAGCGGAGAGATAGAGACTGCGTGCGAACTCCGTCGCGTCGCCGATGTACTTGTCGAACAGCTGCGACAAGACGCGAGTCGCAATCGGATAGGGCGCCTCGTAATTCAGGATGCGCTTGATTCTCACGTCAGGCGCTTCGTCGTAGCGATAAATTCCTTCACGGGCTCCCGGGGATCCGCTGGCCGCGCCCGCGCCGGCTGTGTCAACGCCTTCCGCGCGCAACGCTTCTCCAACTTCTGCCGTGAAACGGTCAGCGCCAAGCTGACTGAGCAGGAAGTGCGTCCGATGGACGTTCAGCAACGTTGGCGTATCACCGAGTGTAGATCCCGAGATGAAGAAGATGCCTCCCATCCCTCGTGCTCGAAGTGCCGGGAATGCGTACTCGTAGTGATCGACAAACCCATCGTCGAACGTCAGCAGAGCCGTCGGCCGATCAAAACCAGAGCCCGAGAGGATGGCGCGCTCGAATGTCGGGCCGTCGAGCACGTCGTATCGGGCCTGAAGCCAGTCCAGTTGTGCTTCGAAACCGGAAACGGACAACGCCTTGATGCCGGGAAATGCCGTTCGTTCGACATCCCGTACGTAGTGATAAAAGACGATGGTGCAGCCTGACGAGGTCATACGACCTGCTCTGGTTCGATGAGACGAAGGGCCGCGTCCCTGGACGCACGCGCCGCGAGGTATTCGTCGATCATGCCCGTATCAAAGTTTCTGTACAAAGTGCGTACTGCATTGGCGCTGAAGTTCTTGCGCTGATAGAGCCTGCCGCCAGGCCACTGTGGAACCGGACGAGTCGTTCCTGCCAGATGTGCGGCGGCCGCGCGCAGCAGCGCATCGGCCGCCGCGACGATTGTCTTGTTGCCGATGTCATGTGGGCCGTCGCCCTGAGCGATCGAAGGCCTGGCATGCGCAAGCATCGGACCCGTGTCGATCCCTGCGTCGAGATAGTGGATGGTGGCGCCGACGTACTCAGGCTCGCGATTGACGAGCGGCCAGAAGTTCGTGCCCGCCCCGCGATAGTAGGGAGACAACCCCAGATGAATATTGATGATGCGACCGTCGAACGCCGACAGCAGCTCTTGTCGCAGGATGCCGGTCCCGAAGACGAGGACAACGTCGGGCTGTGCGGCAATCATGCGCGCCACTTCCGCCGGGTCGTTGCACGCCCCCGCCGACACGACGCGATTCGCCCCTTGCGAACCGAGGCGAACAGCATCATGCGAGGCAAAATACTCGGCCTCGGATTCATCGCGATTCGCAAAGTGCCGCTGAATCACCGCTTCGTCGTCGGCGCTTTCGGCGTATCGCTCAGGGTGAAAGCTCTTTTCTTCCTGCCACACACCCACGAGGTCGCAGCGCTCGGCCACCGTGTTCGCAACGAACATATGGCGCCGAAAGGTGCTGGTCAGCAGAATGGCTCTCATGCCGCTGTCACCGCCTTCAACGCCTCGTGAACCAGACCGGTGTGGGCCACATCCATCGGAAACAATGGTGCCGCGCCCGTGAGCGAAAACGCCCGCTGGGCCGCGTGCAGATGCTGCAGCTTGAATGAGGGCCTGGAATAGAAGGCGAGCGCCGGCACCTTGTAGAGCGGCGCGAGGTACGAGTAACCGCCGTACGTGCCGACGAACGATCGTGCACCGGCGATGACGGCACTCTGCACCGCGAGGTTCTCAGACGGCGTGAGCGTGTTGGCGATGCTGACGACACGTCCGGATGAGTCGGGAACCCAATCGCTGTGCTCGTCTGCCTGGAAACCGGGGTTCAGCACGACCACCGGCGAGCGCTCGGCGAGCGACGTCACGACATCTCGAGCGAACCGGCGGTTCTCCTCAGTGGACGGAAAACATTCGCTGAAATAGAAACGAACCGCCACGTAGTTGGGCGGAAGGTTCACCGGCAAAGTCACTGATGGGGGCCGCAGCAGCCGCGGCCGCGTGAACTGACTAATGAGCGCATACCCGGCATCGTCGCTCCAGTAGGGAGCGAACGCTCGATACATGACGCCCGGGTGAAGAACCGCGAGGTCCGTTTGTCGTCGCTGCCGCGCGATCGCTTCGGTGACTCGTTCGTCGAAGACACCTGGCCGTCGGTGCTTCCGCTTCTCGTCCGCCACCGCCGTGCGGAAATCCGCGGGGTCGAACATCGCAAAGATGTCGAGATACTGCGACGGATCCCGCCCGTACCACGACGCCACGCCACCTCTCGAGACAATCAACTCGCGCTCGGCCGCAAGATTCCAGTGCGAACGGACCCACTCGACGAACGGGATCCAGTACAGAAGCTCGAATCCCACCTCCCCGGTCCACGGGCCGATGCACACCGGACCTTCCCCACTGAGAACGCGATCGACGTCGTCGAACAGCTGCTTGTGAGTCTTCTGCTGGCCGGCGACACCGCGAAGCGCCTCTTTGAACTCCCGGAGGTCCTTACCCGTTGGCTGCGCACGGGCAGTCTCGACAAGCTCGGACACGCGTGTGTGCAGGGTGGCGGCGCGATCGCGCTCGGCTTCGCCGAGCTTACGAACAGCCCGCTCGAGCTCCGCGAGCCGCTCTTCGGCTCGACGTCCTGTCAGGACCGCGGCAATTCGCTGCAGCATCGCAGATGAGTCAGGGCGTCCAGCGACGTGTCCGAAGTGGCTTGAGGATGGACCGCTGCCACCACTTCGACGTCGCCTTGCCTGTCCGATGAACCGAACGACGTCCCCACCTTCGCACGGGCTTCAGAGGGTTCGGCCGTGTCATCCACACATACAGGGCTCCGGGCGCGGCCGCGGCGAGGATCAACGGACGAAGCAGGAAGCCGTATGACGGGGCTGGCTGTGGAGCGGGTGCCGGGGCTGCGGCAAGACGCTCAATGGCATCGACAAAGATTGGCGTCGCCGGTCGATCGATGCCGTGAGGGCGGATGAAGCTACCGATAAACCTTCGCGTCTCCGCCCGCGCGGCTTCGGGATCGCGCAGCCGGTCGCTCAGTTGCGCCACATGCTCGTCGAGAGTGGACGCGATGCGGACGCAGCCGCCGTTTTCCGGCAGCAGATGATGAAAGTGAATCGTCCCTTCCTGGGTACCCGAAAACTCTTCCGCCAGCATCGAAAACACAGGGCGCCCGATGATCGCAGCCTCGATCATGGCGCTGGTGTTGATGCCGACAATGGCCGTTGAGTGGTACATCGAGTCGAAAAAGTCGGCACGGTTATCCGGATCGATCGGGTTGTATCCCGTGCGAGGGAAGAAGGCTGCGCCAGGAAGGTCCGCGAGCGGGTCCGGGTCCCACGCGTGACAGTTGTAGGGATGCGGCCGCACGAGGATGTTGATGTCTTTGAGGAAGGCATCGCCACTCTCACGCAGGGCGTCGATCCACCTGCGAACGAACGCAACCTCGGCCTTTGACTCAGAGATGAAGCTGGACGAACCGGTGAAGAGCAGAAATGGTCGCTCGTCTCGCAGGCCAACGCGCTCACAAAACGCTTTCCGATCGCGAGTGGTCGTTTTCATGAACCACCGATCGAACAGCTGTGCACCAGTCGCGACGACCTTCTGCTCAGGGATGTAGTGATACTCGACCGCCTCGCGTTTCTGCACCTCGTTCCAGACGATGACGCGATCGGGCTCGACGCGCAGCAGGCCCTTGTTCGTCAAGTTGTCCCAGCTGGCGACGCACGCTGCGGAACGAATGCCCCGCGCGCGCGCGGCTTTGATGAGGTCCACCTGTTCTGACGCGGCATCGATGAGCGGAGACACGAGAACCACGTCCGGCGCCGCAACATCGAGGAACTCGGCGATCGGCTTGCACACCGGTATCGCCCGTTCTGCCGCCATCAGGAAGCGTTCGACTGCCTCCACTCGGGAAGGGGCCATCTGGGGAATCGCGTCGAGCCAGTGAAAGCCCTCGGGCAGGACTTTGCGCTTCATCCGCGCCCGCAGGCTCGTCGCCGCCGCGAAGCGAGGATGCAGGTATCGCGCGAAATCCATGATCCCGCGCAGGCCTTGCGCCACGGCGCCCCACGTTCCCTGGTGCTCCGGAACCACGCCAAGAACGCGAACCCGGTCCGCGTAGGCAGCCTTAAGACCCTCGACACCGACAGGCTTCTTGTAGCTGTCGTTGACGACCGCCAGCGATACCTCGTGGCCCCTTGCGACACACTCCTCGACAACCGAGTCGTAGAATCGCAGGTACTCGCCCGAGTCCCAGACGAAGAGAATCTTCATTGTGCCGAGCGGTACAGGCTCCCGCCCTCTCACCTACAGAAAGGCGCGTGCAAATACGGGCACACCACGACCACTACCTCAATCGACGGAGGGAAACTCCGGAGGCAGGGTCCAACCGACTCTTTGACTGTGCATTATGTCGTGGTGAAGGGTTTGGGTGTGCCTTCTAACTCATAGATAGTATGAGATTTGAGTCGAGAGGGCAACCAGCGGCCCCGAGGCTCGGAGGCGGCGTGTCAGACGCCGGAGCGACGCTTCAGGACGCCCAGCAGCAGGTGCCGGGCTGGAACGTGCCACAGGGGGCTTCGGCGAGGCTCTTTTTTCAGGGCAGCGACCCGCTCCACCTCCTCCGCCACAAGGGGAGCGACAGGCCGGTCGAGACCTCGGGGGCGCACGAAGGATTCGACGAACCGAAGGCTTCGCGCTCGTCCGGGTTCGGGGTTGGCCACAGACTCCTCCAGCTGCCGACAATGCTCGGTGAAGTCCGCCGCCACCTCGACCAGGCCTCCGTTTCGCGCCAGCAGATAGTGAAAGTGCATCGTCTGATCCTGGCCGCCGGCGAACTCGGTCGTCTGGATCGTGTGGACTGACTTTCCGAGAATTCCCGCCTCGATCATCGCGCTGGTGTTCAGCCCGACGACGGCCGAGCAGTGGAACAGCGAATCGTAGAGCGCCGGATCTGCCTGAATCTTGGCAGCCTCCGTCCAGACCGAGGCGTTCTGATGGCCGAGCGCCGGCACGTTCTCCCACTGCTCGGCGTTTGCCGGATGCGGGCGTACGAGCAGTCCACATGCGGCCAGGCCCGGGTGCTGTCGAACGGCCGCCATCCAGCGACGCACGAAGCCCACCTCGTCCGGAGCCACAAATGGCGACGAGCACAGATACAAGAGAATCGGCCGCGAAGGATCGAGCCCGGCGCGCAGGCAAAACTCCTCGCGCGTCGTGGACGGGCGCATGGCAAAGAAGTCGTCGAACCGGGACGCTCCAGTCACCACGATATCCTCCGCCCGCACACCGTGATAGTTCACAGCCTCGCGCTTCTGGTGGTCGTTCCAGACGATCACACGGTCCGGCGACACCCTCACCAGCCCGCGGTTCGTGAGGTTGTCCCAGCTGAACGCGAGGAAGGCGATCGGGATACCCAGCCTGTGGGCGCTCTTGACGTAATCGGTCTGATACGAGCCGAAGTCGATGAGCGGTGTGATCAGAATGACGTCTGGCGCATGTGACCTGATGAAGAGCTCGTAGTACTTCTCGCTCGGCACGAGCGTCTCCGCCAGCTCCAATCCCCGCTTGACCAGCGCACGACGTCCCGCCAGCGATCCGCCCGGTGCCAGACGTTCGGGCCAGCCCGGGGGCGCGTACGCCCGCGCACGGGCGGCAAGCTTGTCGGCGTGTGCGTAACTTGGATCGAGAAAGCGCACGTAGTCACGCGCCTGACGAAGCGGGCGCACGAACCGTTCCCACTCATCCAGGCGACGGACGGGATTCGTCACGACGTCAATCCGCGGGTTGTCGCGGAACTCGCCGGCCAGCTTCAGGGGTTTGTTTCGTTTGTGCGCGGCCGTGATGACAATCGAGTGGCCGCGCGCGGTCAGTTCCTGGAGAACGCCTTCGAAGTGTCGAGTCTTGCCGAGATTGTGCGTGAGAAACAGGACTTTCACGAGGGGACCACGGGCACGCCGGGCATTATATGGAAAAACATCGGCCCTACTCTCCCCACCACCGGTCGGTCCACATCGGAAGTCGGAAGGCATTCGTGACAGGCATCGCGAGCGCCTCCTGCTGAAGCTGACGGACGAGCTTCGCGGAGCGCTGTTCTCGAACACTCCCGGCATCGCTCAGCAGCGCTGGGGGCAGGCGTGCCCAGTCGTTGCGCACCTTGAACGCCTGGACACGCAGCATGTGATGCACTCCAGCGCTTCTGACGGACCATCCCACGGAGAGCAACGCCAGCAAGACGACGAGCGTCACGCGTCCCCGGACGCGTGGGGTCTTCAGATACTCGAGCGAGCGTTGCGCCGCGACGAACGCCGCCACCGCATAGAAGGCTCCGGCCACCGAGATGATTTCGTGCTTCGTATACGCGTACGACATCACGGCGTTCGCACCGAGCACAGCAGCGGCCACCACAAGCAGCCGCTCGCCATCGCCGAACGCGCGAGCCTTCACCCGGGTAACGACGACCCAGACAAGCAGGCTCGTCATCAATGCCGAGGTCGCCACGGCGAGATAGAGCCGGGGTGGAATGCCCCCGAGATACCAGGCGCGGACCGTCTCGAAGATTCCACCGTCCGGATCGGACAGCAACACTGAGAGCACGGACGTCACGACGTTGTAGACGTAAAACCAGAACGGATTCGATCCGAACTCCCGCTGGAGTTCGTCGGGCTCGAGCATCCGCAACAGATAGCCCGAACTCCTTTCGTCGAGGCCCGGTGTTCCCGTTGAAAGGGACAGGAAGCGAAACACGAAGTACGCGACGAGAAACCCCACCACCGAGAGGACGCCGCGACGGGACACTCCCTGCATTCCAGTGGCCCACGCCATGATCACGATGACGCCTGCCAGCAGGCCGGATTCCAGGGTGAGGCTGGCAGCGACCACCGTGGCGAAGGCGGCCACGTCTGTCCACCACCTGTGGCGCGACCTCGACAGGTTCAGGGCGATCAGGCAGAACACCACGATCTCGAGAAAGTGGTTGATTGGAAACCCCTCGCGAACCAGACCGCGGAACGTGTGCAACCCAGTCAATACGGTGAGCCCGAAGATCGCCGCCGCACTGTCGGCCCACGTGCGCACTCGCAATGCCGACACAAACAGCAGCAGTGCCGCGGTCAGGAGCAGCGCATGGAATCCTCGGTACACAAGCCAGTAGTGACCGTCCGCGAGGTCGAACAGGATCTTGATCTGAGCGATCCGCAGAGGACGGAGGTACGCCGCTCCGCCAATCTGGTCGGTGAACGCAGCCCACACCGACGGAGCCCGTTCGGCGTCGACAATTTCGAAGAGGCTGTCTGAGACCTGCACTGGCACTCGCAACAGGTCGTACGACAATGCCAGCGCGATCAGGCCGGCGATCACGTACGCGGCCACACGCGGACTCACGACACTCGCGCTTGTCGAGGGGCCGGGCGAACTATCGTTCGACATCCTGCGCCCACGGCGGTGTAACACCGTCGCAATTCAGTTCAGCGTCAGGCGGGCGATAGCGCTCCAGCACCGACGATACGTCGTCACGTTCAGCAACACACCGCAATAGGCCCCATTTCGCCGCGTCCAGGACGGCGCCATTCGTAAGCAGACGCTCCGCCATCAGCGCATCGCCAACGGCAACCGCCACTTCAAGTGGTGTGAGGCTGATGGGAAAATCGAAGATCACACCCGGTTGGAGCGGGTACTTCGCGTTCGGATCGTGACCTTGTCTGATGAGGTTGATAATCTCCGCCTCGTCACGAACACCTGCTGTTTCGGCGAGATTCGTCCGCTGGTGCGGCCACCAGGGGTGACGATCGAACGGCGCGAGCGTCAGCGCGCCAGCCGACATCACCGCCAGCAGACAACCCGGAGCCGCGAGAATCAACGCCCCCCATCTCCCAATGTCCATGCGTTCGTCGTCCTGGTCGAAGAGCCGCATCACGGACGCTCCATCGATCGGTCACACCAATCGCCCAACCTGAAACACTTCTCCATGTGGAGGCGCGGCCATGTTGGTCCGTTTCAAATGACGTGCGCAAGTCGGCGGTGGCTCCGCATCGGTAGCGCAATCCACGCCGTTGTTGGATACTGAGCGTCAGGCTGGCGCCCGGCGCATCCAGAGTCTCAACCCACAGATGGTAGTCGTCCCCGATCCCGCGACGTGCCCCGCGTGTAGCGGCTCACATGTGTTCGTCATCGAGCGTTGGCCGCTCGGCAAACGTCACGTGGCCTGTGGCTGCAACGACTGTGGGCTCGTGTTCGTCCATCCGTTTGCGACGCCGGAGGAGCTCCAGGCGTTCTATGCCCCTGGCGGCCGCTGGAGCACCGTCCATGGCGACGATCGCGTGCCCAAGAAGCGCGGCGCCGGTCGCGCCCTGATGGGCGCGCTCGACCAGTACTTTCCGGCCAGCCAGCCAGCAGATGGCGCGTCAGTGCTCGACTTCGGGTGCGGCGCGGGCGCATGGTTGAACGAGTTCCAGGATCGCGGATGGACCACGTACGGGATCGAGCCGTCGACGGATCTCCCGTTCGAGCGACACCAGCGACTGCTGGATATCCCGGACGAGCCTCGGTTCGACATGTTCATCGCGTACCATGTCCTCGAGCATCTGCCTCAGCCGCTGGACACACTTCAGCGTCTGGCCGGTGCTCTCCGTGAGGGCGGTTACTGCTTCCTGAGCGTCCCTCGCGTGGATGCGCTCGCCGCCCACGGCAAGATCCATTACTGCCTGCAGCGACACAACCACATCGTGGCGTTCACTGAGGCGTGTCTGAGGGGACTGCTCGCACGTGCTGGCATTCAGACGCTTGCCGTGCTCGACTGCCTGGATCGCCCCGACACACCGTCACGCCGGATACGTCTGCTCGGCAGGAAGACCGTCGTCACGGTTCCGATGCCCGACGTCTCGGGTGCCCTGCGCAAGGTGGTTCATGACGTGGACCTGCTCGTGACTGCCGCACACGCCTGATGACGCAGTTTCTGGCGAAGCGCATCCCGCCGCTTTCGTCGTCTCAGCTCGGATTGTTTCGAATCGTCTTCGGCACAGCCCTGTTGCTCGTGTTCCTCGACGAAAACGTGCTCCTTCGTGACGCGCTTCCGCGGGAACTGCATCGCAACTACAGCCGTCTTGCCAGGATGGAGTGGGTTCACTGGATCGCGGCGACGAAACCTGCGCTCACAGCAGTTGCGACGGTTGTCTACGTTGCCCTTGCGGCGTTCATCGTTGGCTTCTGGACACGTCTCGCATCCGCGATCGTCGCCATCGGTTTCCTTGTGCATGCGCTGGTCGTCCTCCAGAGCTCGGGGGTTCACAACCTCGGCATTCTTGCCGTCACGCTGCTCTGTCTGCTGGTCGTCCCGTGGGGAGATGGACTCAGCCTGGACGCCCGATTCTCCAGATCACCTCGTTGGACTGAGCGCTCAGGACAGGAATACGGATTCGCGATTTGGTTGCCGGGACTCACTTTTGGCGTGGCGCTCCTGGCAGCAGCTGTCGCCAAGCTGACGTTTGGCGGCTTGCGATGGGTCACGGAAGGAGCGGTCAAGTATCACTTCGTGGAGGATGCGTCCAACGCTCCGTACACCCTGGGGTTATGGGTCGCCTCCCACGAGACGGCGGCGATCGCAATGTCGTTTGGCGCTGTCGCACTCGAAGGGCTGTTCATCCTCAACGTCCTTCGCCCTTCGCCCCTCTGGCGCGCAGCATTCGGGACGAGCGGGATTGCTCTCCTCGTCGGTTTCTACGTATTCCATGGCCTCATCTGGCCCGGCTGGTGGCTGCTTCTGCTGGTCTTCCTGCCGTGGCAATCCTGGGGACAACCAGCAAGTCCCGCATGGAATCGGGCGCCGGCCCTGCCCTGGCGCTACGGAACTGTCATCGCGTTAGTGCTGTGCGCGCAGGTCTATGCGTCGACGACGAGAACTGAGATCGAGCCGCTGCTCACCTGGTTCCCGATGTACGCGCATACGTGGCGATCGACTGAGTCATTCGACTCCGCGCGCGAGCAACGTCTCTCGAAGTTTTCCTTCCGCGCGAACGGCAAAGACATCACGCAATGGGTCGAGGACGAAGGCGCATGGGACGCGATGGTCGCCGCCGCATCAGTGGAACCATCAGAATTGGCTGACACGCAGATCTCTTCGCTGCGGTTTCTGAAATCGCGATACGAAGCGTCCTTCGGTGGGAGAGTTCCCGACGTGGAAGTGCGTCGGGATCGTGAAGCCTTCGACTGGACGTCCGGCCGATTCGTCCAGGTCGAGCACGACACGCTGTTCGGCGTGATCCAACTGGGCAGGTACTGAACGAACCATTCATCAGAGTCATCGACCCGACAATCGGGCGAGCCATGCCGGCACGAACGCCTCGCTGTCGGAGTCTAGCGCCGCGCCCGCAACGGCTTGATCACCGACTTCTGCCAGCGCTTCCCGGCGAGCTTCGCTCGTCGTTTCATTCGCTCTCGTGCAATGGCGACGGTTCGACTCACGGCTTTCCGGGTGCGGTAGGAGACCTTTTCGATCGCGCGGCGCGTGGGTTTGAACGGACGACGCCGCGCCCAGTCCACGACAGCGGCAACCGCGGACACACTCAGGATGGCGGGCCAGACCACGGGTGCCCACCACGGGGTCGTCTGTGGCGTCGGCTTCGGCGACGCCGCAAACTTCTCGACGGTGTCCGCGAAAATCGGGGTGGCCGGACGATCGAGACCATGCGGTCGGATGAAGCTGGCGATGAACCGCTCGGCCTCCGCGCGAGCCGCCTCCGGATCCCGCAGCCGGTCGCTTAGCTGCCCAACGTGTTCCTCGAGAGTCGAGGCAATCCTGACGCAGCCGCCGTTCTCGGGCAGCAGGTGGTGAAAGTGAATTGTGCCTTCCTGCGTGCTGGCGAACTCCTCGGCCAGTAGTGAAAACACCGGACGACCGATGATGGCCGCCTCGATCATCGCGCTCGTGTTGATGCCCACCACCGCCGCGGAGTGATAGATGGAGTCGTAGAAATCCGCCCGATTCTCGGGGTCAATCGGGTTGTATCCCTGCCGAGGGAACACGGTCACGCCGCGCAGATCAGCGACCGGATCCGGGTCCCACGCGTGGCAGTTGTAGGGATGGGGCCTGACCACGACGTTGATGTCCTGCATCCGTGGATCAGGGCTCGCGCGAAGCGCCGTGATCCATCGGCGAACGAAGGCCGCCTCGGCATGCGACTCGGAAATAAAACTCGACGAACCCGTGAACAGCAGGAACGGGCGGTCGTCCGGCAGGCCCACGCGCTGACAGAACTCGCTTCTCTCACGGGTCACGCGATTGGCGAACCACTTGTCGAAGAGTTGAGCTCCCGTCGTGACGATCTTGTCCTCGGGGATGTAGTGGTACTCGTGTGCTTCTCTCTTGAGCGCGTCGTTCCAGACGATCACGAGGTCGGGTTCAATGCGCAGCAACCCCTTGTTCGTAAGGTTGTCCCAGCTCGCCACACAGACCGCCGTCCGGATGCCGAGCGCGCGCCCGGCCTTCACCCAGTCCACCTGCTTCGAAGCGGCATCGACCAGCGGTGACACGAGCAAGACATCGGGAGCGACCTCACGCAGCGTGTCGAGCATCGGCGCGTACGGTGGAATCGTGGAGTCCGAGGCCATCAGGCCACGCTGAAGCGTGCGCACGGAACCAGCTCCGAGCCGTGGAATCGCATCGAGCCAGTGGTAAGCGTACGGCAGCACCTTCCGTTTGATACGCGCGCGCAGTGCGGGCGCTGCGGCAAACCGCGGGTGCAGATAGCGGACGAAGTCCATGACCGCGTGCAACCGGTGCGTGGTGGCTCCCCAGAACCCATCGTGCTGCGGCACCATCCCAAGGACGTGCACTTTGTCCGCGTACTTCTGGAGGCCGCCCAACCCGACAGGCTTTCCCGTTCGGTCAGACGTGACGGCAATCGTCACGGCATGTCCACGTGCTGCCAGTTCCTCGATGACCGAGTCAAAAAACCGGAGGTACTCCGGCGACTCCATCAGGAACAACACTTTCATCGAGCCGTACCGGCGAGCGTCTGTGAGAGCGCGAGGCGAACCAGCGGAAAGCCGGCGACATCCAGCGGGACGAGCCTGGCGTCGCCGAGGCGCTCGAACACATGCTGAGCGGCGTGCAGATGATGGACCTTGTATGTCTGCGCCGAGTAGAAGGCCAGAGAGGGCACACCGCAAAAGGGCGCCAGATACGAATATCCACCGTAGGTACCGACGAACGCCTGCGCGCGCGCGATCACGGCCGTCTGTACCGCCAGGTTTCTTTCAGGAGTCATGTGCGCCGCATCCACCGTGTGGACACCGCCACCGGTTGCAGACACGTCGCGATGGTCGTCAACGGCGAACGGTGTATTCAGCAGTACGACCGGCACCTCCCGGCTGATCGCACCGATGATCGACTCGACGTGCGCGCGGTTGGCCGGTGTTTCAGGGAAACAGCCACTGAAATAAAAGCGCGCCGCGACGTACTTGTCCGGGAGGCCGCGGAGCACGGGATCGTCGATTGGCTCGATCCGACTGTACGTCGCGTACTGCTCGACGCGCGATATCGACGCGATCTGCCGCCAGAAGGGCATGAACAGCCGATACATCATTCCCGGATGCAGAAGATCGGCACGACCGAGATTGTGTGCCTCGAGCACTCGCTTCAGCACCACCGTGTCGAACTTGCCGACCAGGCGCTGCTTCTTGGCGTCCTCCGTCGCGGCTCGAAACTCGTCAGGGGTGAAATACGAAAAGACGTCCGCGTACCGCGTCGCAAGGTCTCCGTACCAGCCCTTCACGCCTCCGCGCGACACCACCAGTAGACGCTCGGGCGCGAGACCGTAGGTATTGACCACCCACCGAACGAACGGGACCCAGTAGAGCAACTCAAATCCGACTTCCCCGGTCCAGGGTCCAACGACGATCGGACGATCGTGGCGCAGCAGTTCTCCGATACGTCTCGCAAACCGGCGATCGTCAGTGCCCTGCTCGTCGAGCACCCGTGCGCGCTCGAACGCCTCCGCAAACGCGCGGTCCTGATGCGCGAAGGACTGCTGCAGGTCCTCCATCCGTCGCTGCAATTCGTGCACGGCGGCCGCACTGGCTCGCGACGCCACCGACGAGGCAAGCCGATCGATCGCCTGCCGCTGCGACGCCAGCTCTTCCCGCTCCGCCCGGCCGAACTTGACCACCTTCTCTTCAACCTCAGCGAGGCGCTGAAGCGTCCATCGGCCGGTCAATCGGGCGACGAGATTCGAGAGCCTGCCTGGTTCGTTCACGTGGTCTGTCCTCCCGGACGAACGCGGTTCAACCAGCGCACGGCCTTCTGCTTGATCCGGCCGCGCAGCGCCATACGCGCACGCCGGCGGGCGTGCGCGACCTTCTCGCGCTCCCGTACGCGCTTCCGTTCGCCCTTGGTCTGCTCGGCCCGCACGCGTTCTGCCTCCGACTCGCGCACCGCCGCTTCCCGCGCCGCGAGCTTTCCCGCTCGCCGCTCGTCACGCTCCCGCTTGACGGCCTTCGCGGCTTCGAGGCGTTGCGTGCGTACCTGCACTCTCGCCTCACGACGTTCCTGCTGCGCGCGCTCCTTCCGGCTCCAATCGTCGCGAAATATCTCGGAGCCATAGATCCGCCGCAGCGCGTGGCACACCGGGAACATCACGGCACGCAGCACGAGAAACCGCAGTTGCACTCGCTCCGGCGCCGGCGCTGGAGTGCGAAGGAGCTCCTCGACAGTGTCACAGAACACCGGCGTCGCCGGGCGATCGAGACCGTGAGGCCGGATGAATTCACGAACGAACCTCGGGTTTGTCTCCGACTCAGGCGACCGCAACGACGCCGCGAGCTGGGCATGATGTTCGTCGAAGCTCCGGCCGGCCCGCAAGACACCGCCGCCGACCTTCAACAGGTAGTGAAAGTGCAGCACGCCTTCCTGATTCTCCTGGAACTCGGGCAGAAGAATCGTGTGCACAGGACGGCCGACCACAGCGCCTTCGAGGAACGCACTCGTGTTCAGCCCGACAATCGC
Organism: Acidobacteriota bacterium; assembly: GCA_013140775.1. GTDB lineage: Bacteria > Acidobacteriota > Vicinamibacteria > Vicinamibacterales > UBA2999 > JABFSA01. The sequence goes on from JABFSA010000084.1 coordinate 24,440, forward strand.
ACTGCAGTAGTACAGCGATTCGAAATAGTCGTCCTTCGAGGCATCGTCTACCGGATTCGAGCCGTAAAAGGCCACGTGTGGGAACGGCGAAAGATCGATACCTTCCCATTCGGACATGCGCGCCGGATGCGGCCGGATGAGCACCGAGGCAGAACGCAGTTCCGGCTGCGTGCTCTGGCGAAGCTGCCGAACCCATTGCTGGACGAACCCGGCCTCAACCGGACTTCCCCAGAAGAGAGCTGAGCACACATACAGGATGAATGGCCGATCAGGATCCAGACCTACGCGTTTGCAGAATTCTTCGCGCGTACGAACGGGCCGCCGGTCGAACCACTGGTCATAGCACTGCGCGCCAGTGACGACCACGCGTTCGGCCGGAACGCCGTGCAGCTCGACCGCCTCCTGCTTCTGGGTCTCGTTCCACACAATGACCCGCTGGGGCATATCCCGAATCAGTGCCTTGCTCGACAGGTGATCCCAGCTGCCCACGCAGAACCCTGTGCGAAGACCGAGCGTGTTGGCCGTTCGCAGAACTTCGAACTGTGACGATCCGAGATAGACGAGCGGCGTGATCAGGACGAGGTCGGGCCGCTCTTCGTTCAACTGCGTTTCAATCTCGGGCACAGGTGGAAGAGCGCGTTCCAGCGTGCGCAGAAAAGAAAGCAGACGACGCCGGTTGGCCGGATTCTGAAAGATCGGGTGCTGGCTCACGCGCACGAGCCGCGGCGGCACACGCTCTTCAGCACGTGCCTTGAGCTTCGGCGCGACGTCGTATTGCGGCTGGAAGTAGCGCAGGTAGTCGGCCCAGAGACGAATCGTCTTGGCCAGCTCCGACCAGAATGCGGATGTCGTTGGGCTGAGCCAGCTCCAGGTGATCGCGGAGGAATCGGCGAGCAGCTTGTCGAGTGCCGTGCCCCAACCGAGAGCCTCGGCTCGACCGAGCGCGAGGTGCACGTGATGGCCGCGGGCGACCAGTTCCCGGATCGTGGGCTCGTACATCCGGAACATACCCAGGTGCCGCATCGAGAAGAAGATCTTCACGGCGCGCGCTTCCATCCGAGACGCCGTTTCACCTGGGCCAGCATCGCGGCGCGACGCTTGGCGCGTCCGTGCTGTCGCTTCTCCTGCTCTCGCGCGACCTTTCGAGAACGCTTCTCCCGTTCGGAGGCCTCGAGGCGCTCCTCGCGCGCGCGCAACTGCGCCTGGCGGGCGGCCTCCGCCTGACGAACCTTCTCATCGTGCGCGGCCGTGCGTTCCGATTCACGGCGCTCACGCTCGGCATCACGCTCCCGGCGGTACTCGTCCTTCTGGCGCATGCGCCGCAATTCGAGAAACACCAGCGCTTCCGGATGATCTATCCCTGCCACGGCGTTGTGGGCCATCGACGCGACCGGGCGCAACAGAGATCTCAGCATCGTCAGCCCGGCAGAGTCCCGCACCGGCGCCGGAGCCGGCGATCGGCCAAGGTCAAGGACTGCATCGACAAACAATCCGGTGGCTTCGCGATCGAGGCCGAACGGGCGCGCGAACTCGGTCACGAATCTGGTGTTCAGGTCTTTCGGGACAGGTCCGGCCAACGACGCGCTCAGCTGGCGACAATGCTCGTCGAAACTGCGCGCCAGACGGAACACCCCGCCACCTACGGTCTTCAGGTAATGAAAGTGCAGCGTGCCTTCCTGTCGCTCGCTGAACTCTGGCAACACAATGGTGTGGACCGGCCGCCCGACGATGGCCGCTTCGATGAAGGCGCTCGTATTGAGACCCACCATCGCGGAGCAGTAATAGAGCGATTCGAAGTAGTCCTCCTTCGAACGCTCGTCCACGGGCAATGACCCATACATCGTCACGTCGGGCAGATCCGTCAGATCGACGTCTTTCCATTCCTCGAGACGAGTGGGATGTGGCCGAACCAGGACGCCAGTCGACCGCAGCGCGGGATCGTCACTCGCCCGAATCTGCTCGATCCAGCGACGCACGAACTGCGCCTCGGATGGCGTCTGCGGATACAGCGCCGAGCAGGCATACAGGAGAAACGGCCGGTCCTGCGGAAGGCGCAGCAACGAGCAGAACTGCTCGCGTGTCCTGGCCGGGACGCGGTTGAACCACTGGTCGTAGCACTGCGCTCCCGTAACGACCACGCGCTCCGCGGGGACCCGGTGAAGCTCAGTAGCTTCCTGCACCTGGGTCTGGTTCCATACGAGCACGCGATCGGGGAATTCACTGATGCGTCCCTTGCTCGACAAGTGGTCCCAGCTGCCAATCGCAAGCGCGGTCCGCGATCCGTGTGCACGCGCACTCCGCAGAACGTCGATCTGCCGTGATCCCAGATCCAGCAAAGGTGTCACGACCACGACGTCTGCCTGGGAGTCACGCATCAACGCATCGAGCTCCTGCTGTCGTGGCAAGGCGCGTTCGACCGCGCGCAGAAGCGCGACAAGCCCACGCCGACCGGCCTCGACTCGAAACGGCAGCCAGCGCGTGATCCGCCTGAGCGTTGGAGGAACGTACTCGCCGACGCGCATCCGAAGGCGCGGAGCGTCGGCGTATCGCGGCTCGAAGTACCGAAGGTAATCGAGCCAGATCCGAACCGCAGCGGCCAGCTCGCTCCACGTGTCGGGGTGGAAATCCTCCCACCGCCATCGAATACGAGGCAGGTCGCCGAGGAGCTTCTCAGGGTCAACGCCGGACCCGATCGTGTCGCGGCGATTGGCAAGAATCTCGATCTCGTGCCCCTGTGCCGCCAGCGTACGAAGCACGGATTCGTACATCCGCAGGGACCCGAGGTGCCGCATGGAGAACAGCAGTCGCACTGTCTTTCCCTAAGGCGCATGGTCCGGCTCGCCCTTACGCCAGACGAGGAATGCGTGGAGGCCGGTCTTTGCGCGATGCATCAGCCATCGTACAGGTCGAACCACCAGTTTGCTCACGATGAGTATTGCGACCCGTACGAGCAACCGCGGGAGACGCCGGAAGAAACGAACGGTATAGATCAGGCGCGACCAGAGCCAACGAAGCTGGAGCCGTGCCGGCCGAGTCCAGTGCAGGATCATCGCGCGGAGTTTTACCGGATCCATCGTGAGCACCGTGGTCACGACGGCGGCTGGCAGCAGCGCAATACGTAGCATCCGCGTCGTGAGCGACGCGGTCGCCGGAACAAGCGCGGGAGCCGCGCCGAAGCGTTCGACTTCGTCCACGACCCGCGGCGTCGCCGCGGCATCGAGACCATGCGGCCGGATGAAAGCCCGGACGAACTTCCGCGCACCTTCACGCGCGGCTTCGCGATCGGCGAGCATCACTTCGAGTTGCGACAGGTGCATCGGGAGGTCCGAGGCCAGCTGCAGGAGTCCGCCTCCCTCCCGCTTCAGATGCTGGAAGTGCAGGGTGCCTTCCTGTGTATCGGCGAACTCCTCGACGACGACCGAGAATACCGGCCTGCCGATGATGCCCGACTCGATCATCGCGCTGGTATTGATGCCCACGACGCCTTCGCAGTGATAGATCGAATCGAAGTAGTCGGACCGTGCGACGCCACCAATCGGGTTCACACCCTTTCGCGGCCACACAGACACATCCTGGAACTCAGAGCCGAGGTCCACGCCCTCCCACTGTTTGGCGTTCTGAGGATGGGGGCGCACAAGAATGCCGATGGAACGAAGGGCAGGATCGGAACTCCCACGCACAGCGGCAATCCACCGACGGACGAAGCCAACCTCATAGGGAGCGATGAAGGGCGACGAGCACGTGTACAGCAGAAAGGGTCGCGCGGACGCCACACCGGCCTGCGCGCAGAACGCCTCGCGCGTGAGCGCGGGCTTCGTAGCAAACCAGTGGTCGTACGCCTGTGCGCCTGTCACGCACACCTGGTCCGGAGCCACGGCATGCAGATCGATCGCTTCCTGCTTCTGGGCCTCGTTCCACACGAGCACGCGATCGGGAATCTCGTGAATCAAGCCCTTGGTCGTCAGGTGATCCCAGCTGCCGACCCCAAGGACGCTCTTGATGCCCAACTGGCGCGCGCAGCGGACGTGATCCACCTGATGCGACCGGAAGTACAACAGCGGCGTCAGCAGGAGCACGTCTGGGTTGATCCGTCGAAACACGTCGGCGACTTCATCCGGTGGAGGCATGGCGCGCTCCATGCCTCGAAACACGGTCTTCAACACCGCCAGACCCGCCCGGGAACCCACGAGCGGAAGACGCGCCGCGACCAGCGCAAAACGTGGCGTCTGCTCCGCGGCACGGGCACGGAGCTTCGGCGAATGATCCCACCTCGGGTCGAGGTATCGCCAGTAGTCGAGCGCCGCGCGCACGCCGGTCGCAAGCGAGTACCACAAACGATGACGTGTAGAAGGCAGGAGCTCGAACGTGATCGAGGGGTGCTCGGCGGTCAGGATGTCGGCCATCTTCTGACCGTCGATGGCATCCCGCCGCTCGGCGAGCAGGTGCAGCGTGTGACCCCTCTCCGCAAGGAGACGGATCGTCGATTGAAAGTTGCGCAGAAACCCGAAGTGGGTGGCTGAGAACAGAATCTTCAAGGGCTTCAGGCGATATTAACAGGCTCGCCCTGTGTGAAGGCCTGCACCACGCGTTTTTCCACTCGTGGATAATATGGGATTTCCTTGCGCATCCTCCTTTCGGTCAGGAACCCGTCATACGTCCGCTACTACGATTCGGTACTGCGGATGCTGGCGGCGCGCGGCCACGAGATAGAAGTCGTCTCGGAACACGCCGGAGATGCATGGCCGCCGTCCGTGCTCGCGCTGGCGACCGATTGTCCGGGCCTCCACTTGTCGCACGCCCCTTCGCTCCGCGGCAATCCGTGGTGGGAGCTCGCGACGCGTCTAAGACAGGCGCGCTTCTACCTGCGGTTTCTGGATCCTGAGTATCGCGGGATGCCGGGACTCCTCGAGCGTGCGAGGGAACGTGCCCCCATTCCTGCTATCCGCATCGCCGAGTTTCCCGGCGTCGGCCGTGGAGGCCGCGCGCTGCTGGCCCGTGTGCTCGATGCGCTCGACCAGTGCACTCGCACGGCGGAGAGCTTCCACGAGTACCTCCGGGAACGACGGCCTGACGTCATCGTGCTGTCGCCGCTCGTCATTCTCAAGACCACGCAGCTGGAGCAGGCACGTGCGGCGATCGAACTCGGCATTCGTAACGTCTTTGCCGTTGCGAGCTGGGACCATCTCTCAAGTAAAGGCGAGCTCACGTTCGAACCCCAGCGGGCGATCGTCTGGAACGAGGTCCAGAAGCGCGAGATGGTGGACCTGCACGGCATCGATCCAGCCACGGTCGCCGTGACGGGATCGCAGGTGTTCGACGACTGGTTCAACCGTCACCCGTCGAGTGCTCGTGAAGCGTTCTGCCTGAAGGTGGGCTTGCCGGCAGACCGCCCGATCGTGCTGTATGCCTGCTCCGCCCTTCTCGAGGGGAGCCCGCCTGAATCGGACTTCGTGCTCAGGTGGGTCAGGCATCTCCGCCACAGCACGCACCCGGTGCTGCGGGACTGCGCCATTCTCATCCGGCCCCATTTCAAACGAGGCGACGAATGGCAGGCCGTCGATTTCAGCGGACTCGGCGAGGTGGCCTGCTGGCCTCGCGCGGGCGACGTGCCCGTGGACGCGCGGTCGAAAACTGACTACTTCGACTCTCTCTTTCACGCGACGGCCGTGGTCGGCCTCAACACAAGCGCGATGATCGAGGCGGCCATCGTCGGCAAACCGGTCCACACGGTGCTCCTGCCAGAGTTTCGTGACAGCCAGGAAGGCACGGTGCACTTCCACTACCTGTTGAACGGCCCGAACGCCGTCCTGCGTGCGAGTCGATCCCTCGAGGATCATGAGCGCCAGCTGGCGGATGTCCTCGAAGGACGCGACACCGACGCCGACCGCAGCGCGAGGTTCGTACGGCACTTCGTCAGGCCAGGAGCGCCAGACGTCTCGGCCACAGTCCGATTCGTCGAAACGCTGGAAACGCTGGGCGCCAGCCCTGCTCCCCTGCCCCGCCCGGCACCTGCCTGGACGCGCGCCGGTCGCCCGTTTCTTCAACCGTTCGCCCGCGCGGCCGCCGAACGGATTCGCCGAATCAGCGAGGAAAGACGCCGGAAGAAGGAAGTGATCCTCGCCGAGCACCGAAAGAAGCGTCGGGAGGAGCGGGACCTCGCCCGCCAGACTCAGGAGACACCCTAGCCCAGCTTGGTTCGATCAAAACCTCGGTGATAGCCTTGCGCGGGGATGTCCACGTTTCCTGAATCAGCAATCGAGCACGCAGTACCCCGCCGTTTCGAAGCGATAGCGCGCGCACACAGCCCGCTTCTGGCTATCCAGGACACCTCGAAGGCACTGACGTACGCGGAACTCTTGTCGCTCTCGGAGCGAGTCGCCCTCGCGATAACGCATGCGACGGCTGGTCGCGCCGGTGCTGTGGCGATCCTCCTTGATCCAGAGGTTTCATACCCGGCAGCGATGCTGGGAGCGCTTGCAGCCGGCCGGCTGTACGTGCCGCTCGACGCTGATGTGCCCACCGCACGTAATCAAGCGATCGTCGCGGCCGCGGGTGTCTGCGCCATTCTGTCGAAGGGACATCTTCTCGATACAGCTCGTGGTGTGGCACCCCCACAGACAGCGATCATCGACATCGACGGTGACCGCGGTTTCGACACGGGCCCTGCACCACGCCGGAGCGAGGCTGGCGATCCCGCGTGTGTTCTCTATACGTCGGGCTCGACGGGAACGCCCAAGGGCGTCGTGCTCTCGCACACCAACATCCTGAAGAAGGCTCAGCAATACACGCACACAGCGCGAATCACGCCCGCGGACCGGTTGCTCGTGGCGCGTGCGATGAGCACGGCGGGTTCCGTCCGTTCGATTTATGGCGCGCTCTTAAACGGGGCCTCACTGCACATCCTTCCGCCGCGTCAGCTTGGCGCAGCCGGTCTTGCGCACGCACTGCGCGCGCATCGGGTGACGGTCTATCACTCGGCGCCCACGCTGCTGCGCCGCATCCACGATGCGCTTCCCTCCGACGAACGGCTCGACGCGGTCCGCATCGCCTCACTCGGCGGCGAAGCCGTGGAGTGGGACGATTTCGATATCTGCCGTCTCAGGTTCTCGCCGGACGTGGGCGTCTATACCGGCCTCAACAGCACGGAGAGCGGCGGAGGCTACTGTCAATGGTTCATTGACGACGCGCTTCGACACTCCACGCGGCGCCCACCGGTCGGTCGTCCGCTACCCGACAGACGCGTCACGCTCGTGGATGACGAGGGCAGGGTGGTCGGTGACGGTGAAGTCGGCGAAATCGTCGTGGCAAGCCGTCACGTGGCTCTCGGCTACTGGCGAGGCTCCGACTGCACAGTCGAAGCCTTCCCGTCCGATCCTGAGGATCCCAACGGACGGATATTGAAGACGGGCGACCTCGCCATCAGGCGCAGTGATGGCCTGATCGAGTTTGCCGGACGCAAAGACCACCTGGTGAAACTGCACGGGCAGCGCATCAACTGTTCCGAAATCGAAACAGCGCTCAACGGCATGCGCGAAGTCAACGCCGCGGCTGTCATCGTGAGACGCGATGCAACCGGCGCTGCGCGAGCGCTGGTCGGCTACGTGGTGCGGGAGCCGGCCTTCAGCGCGACACTCGACTGGCAGATCCAGGCGACGCTTGCACAAACGTTGCCCCGGCATATGGTGCCCAGCCGGATCCTCTTTCTCAATGAACTGCCTCGCCTGCCGAGCCTGAAGATCGACCGGGCGCGTCTCGCCGAGATGGATGCCACGCAGCCGATTGATCTGCCCTCACGCGCAGATGATCCCCTTCTAGACGAAGTCGCCGGGATCTTCGAGGCCGTGCTCGATACCACCGGGGCGTCGGCCGATGACAACATGACATCGCTTGGCGGTGATTCCCTCCAGGCCACGACCCTCGTCGCTGCGATCGAAGGGCGCTTCGACGTCGTCATTCCGGAGGATCTGCTCGCTGAGGATCCCACAATCAGGCTGATGGCCGACTGGCTGCGTTCCGCGGAGAGAGCGCAGGCATGAAGACCATCGACAGTTGCACGCCAGAGGAACTCTTTGCCGAGCTGAACGTGGCACGTGCCGCAGGTCCACCGACGGACACCGAGCGGAAGCGAGCGGGAACGTGGGCAAAGGCGATCGACACCCTGTTCGCCGCCGGCCGGTTCGAGGAGACGGAGCACGCGTCCAGGCTGCTGCTTCAAGTCGATCCTGATTTGGCGTTTGCGCGCTCCATGTGCGGCATCTTCGATCATCTCCCGCCAGCCGACGGGTCGCAGACGCCGTTCGCAGATGACCAGACGCGGGACGTTCAGGTTGTCGCGAGGCGCGACACCGATGTGGTGGCCCTGCTCTTCTGCGGGCGATCCCACAGGCTGGGCCTGCCGCTGGACGCCATGCATCGCTGGCTTGGCCGGCTGCCCGCGAGCCTGATCTATCTTCGCGACTTCAGGAAGAAATACTTTCTCGGGGGCATCAACTCGCTGGGGCCCACCCTCGACGCCACTCTCACGGAGTTGCGCCGCACCATCGATCAGCTCGGCGCCCGCCGCATCGTCTGCTATGGAAACTCCTCAGGGGTATTTCCTTCGCTCTACTACGGGCATGCGCTTGGCGCCGACACAATCGCGTGTCTTGCCGGCAAGACCAATCGAACGCCCGCATTCAACGCCTTCACGCGCGATGAGGCCAGAGCCGTGGAACTGGCGAAGCGGTTCCCCGAGGCAACGCTCGATACGAAGCTGCTGTTCGAGACGATGCCGAAGCCCCCGCGGATCCTCATGGTCTATGGTGAGCACAACTGGAGTGACCGGCGACAGGCCGAACACCTGGGCACATTGCCCTCGGTGACACTCTGGCCTCTTCCGGATTGTGCGGAGCACGGCGCCATCAAGGAGATCATCAACCGCGGCGAGTATCCGCGAGTCCTCGAGTGGCTGCTTCACCCGAGCGAGGACTGAAACGCTATTCCGCCCACCAGGTCTGGGCCCAGCGCGGCATCAGGCGAGGGTTGGAGATGCGCATCTCGAGCGCGTCGCGACGAAGCTGCACGGCGAGGGCACGTGCACTGGCGTCTGAACGGTAGTCCCTGTCTCCCAGTCGCTCAGTGTCGAGCCGGGCCCACTCGTTGCGTTCGTTGAACGCCTGAACCTGCAGCATGTAGTGCATGCCCACGGCGCGAAACGCCCACATGGTTGCCACTGCCACGAGAAGACTGCCCACGACGAAGCGACCTGCGCGGCTCAGCGCACCAGCCCCCAGCTGCCCCTGAAGGCGCTCGATGACACAGCTCGCGACCGCGAACGTGGCCAGCGCATAAAAGGTGCCCGCGACGCTCATAATCTCGTGCTTCGTATACGGGTACGACATAACCGAGTTGGTCACCAGCACGATGCCGAACAGGACGAAGAACTGGTCCGTCAGACGAAATGTCCCCTTGGTTCTGTTCTTCAATCGATGTACGGCGACCCAGATGAGCAACCCCGTTGTGATGACGGATGGAACGATCTTCAAGTAGAGACGCGCCGGAATCTCCTCCTGCAACCACGCGCGGCCGACATGAAAGATCCCGCGGTCGGGTTCGGAAAACAGGACGGTCAACATGGACGAGGCGATGTTGTAGAGATAGAACCACGTGGGATCGGCACCAAATCTGCGGACGAGATCCTCTGGCTCGAGCAAGGTGGTCCCAAACCCTGAGCTTCGTTCGTCCAGCCCAGGCGTTCCCACGGAGAGGAACTGGAATCTCACCCAGAAGTACGCGCCCAGCACGACCGTCGTGGCGACCACACCTCGCTTCGATATGCCGCGAAGGCCGCTGATCCACGAGCCGGCTATTACCACCCATACAAGAAGACCGGACTCGAGCGTCAGACTGGCGGCCACGAACGTGAGGACCGCGGCGACGTCCACCCACCATCCACCGCGCGACTGCGCGAGGTTGAGGGCCACGAGGCAGAACACGACGATTTCGAGGAAATGGTTGATGGGAAACGCTTCCTGGACCAGGCCGCGGAAGGTGTGAATGCCTGTGAATACCGTGAGCGCGAACATCGCGGCTGCGAATTCGGGCCATGACCGGACCCGAAGCGCACGCGTGAAGAGCCACAGCGCGATGCACAACAGCAGGGCGTGAAAACCGCGATAGACGAGCCAGTAGTGTCCATCAGCGACGTCGAAGAGCGCCTTGATCTGGACCAGGCGTAGAGGGCGGAAGTAGGCCTGGCGCTGCGCAATCGAGACAAACATCGCCGTGAGCGACGGTGACTGCTGTGCATCGAGCATCTCGATAAAGCTGTCGGACACCTGCACGGGCATCCGCATCAGGTCGTACGAAAACGACAGGGCGAGAATCGCCGCTACGACGAATGCCGCGGTGCGAGGCCGGCATCGTCTCGCGACTGGCGGGGCACTCGCGGTGAGCTCGCCACTCCTTGCGGCGTCAGCTCCAGAGGATGGTTCGGTCGCGTTCATCTCGACGTGTGCCGCTCATCGTACATTGCCATGGCCCCTCTTCACCTCCGCGCCCTGGGGAGTTGGAGGCAGCGCACGGTAGTATGAGCGGCAGCGTGGTGTCGCGATGGTCTTCGATTGGGCTGGCGGTCCCCGGATGCGTCCTGGCCGCGGCGTCAGCATTAGCGCTGACACTCGCGGCTGTCGATCGCCATCCGATGTGGCCGTACACGCCGCTCAACCTGGCCGAGGCTGCCGGAACCCGCGACGAGGCCGAGGTCACCCGTCTCGTTGAGAACGGCGCAGATGCGACAGCCGCGTACTCCGTACGGCCAGGGCTGATGTTCGACGTGGAGACGCGCCTGACTCCGCTCGAGGCCGCGGTAGCCGTGAGAGATCCTGAGATGCTCGCCCGGCTGTTCGACCTCGGCATTCCGATCAATGCGACGTTGTGGACGCGCTTGAGATGCCTCGCGGACGAACGACGGGTTGGCCCGCTACTGGACACCAGACGGCCGGCTGACGCTGACATGAAGTGCGACGGGGTTGTCCCACCCTGGCCGCGACAGTAAGCCCGCTGCGTCAGTCTGCCCGCGCGAGAGCTTCGAAGGGAGTGACTCCGCTTTCGCCGGGCCTTGGGCACGGCTCGTCGTTGGCCAGGTTCTCCCCGTGCTTCTCCAGCGAACGGACCAGCCGCGTATGCCCGAGTTGCTCGGCCAGACAGCGCGCCTGCCGGATCGTCTTCGCGTCAACACGGGCGCCGAAGCCCAGCAACATCTGAAGTGATCGATCGGCGTCTGTCGCAACAGCCCAGATGAGCGGCGCCACGCGAACCTTTCGGCCCCCGGTCAGCGCGGGGTGCTCGACCAGCAGTGGAGCGTTGGGATCCTCGCCGCCGCGGATGAAATCGTAGGCTCGATTTACGTCATCCCGGGCAATCGCCTCGGCAAGTGAAGCAGCGGCCGGAGACGAGAACGCCCTGCTGTCCGGACTGGAGAGGCGCCACAACTCGAGCGACGCTATTCCGAGAGCCGTGATAAAAGCCGGCGCCCCTACCAGGAGCAGCAGCACATCACGCCGACGCCGGGCGGCCAGCGGGGGATGACCTGTGGGCGTCACTTACTCACCAATCATCCGGGAGGCCCATCGTGGAAAGCGCGTACGAGGCACCGCCGGATCCGCCCCCTGTTCGACGAGAGAATTCATGACCCGCACGTAGGTTGGTCGATGTGCGTACTCGATGCGCCGATCGGGGAGCATCACCAGCCACTCCTGATGGTTGGCCCACGATTGGCCACGGGCCCACTCCACGGTGCCAACCGCCCTGGCCTGCCAGGCGACGGCCAGAAGAGTGAGCGTCAGCCCCCCCACGACGAACCCCGTTCGACCTGCGGCCAGTATTCGAACGGCGGCCGCGCGAACCGCGCCGAATGCGGCTACGGCATAGAAAAGCGTGGCGAACCCGGCAAGGCGTTCACGCGAATAGTTGAAGCTGAGGGCACCCGCCGCCAGAACCACCAGCACCGCACAGACAAAGACACGCGAATCGTGAGTCCATTCACGCCGCGCTTTGGCCTCGCGCAGTGAACGCATTCCCCACCAGGCGATCAGGCTCGTCAGCACCACGGACGAACCAACCTGGACGAGATGCCACGGCTGGACCTCCCCATTGACCCACGACTGCACGACGCGAAACACGCCTCTGCGCGGCTCGGCGAAAAGCAGGCTGGAGACAGTGCTCGCGCTGCTGTAGAGGTACACCCAGTAGGGAAATGCACCAAAACGCGCTGCGGCTTCCTCGATTGTGTATTCGGTGAAACCGACACCGAGGTCCTGTTCGAACGGCAGCCATGATGAGTGCCAGGCCAGTCGAAACACGACGTATGCGCTCGCAAACACAAAGAGCGTGACGGCCATTCCACGGCTGGCGCCAGGGGCACGGGTCCACCACGCGGCGATCGCCAGCGGCACGAGGGCCAACCCCTGTTCTTTGAACCCCACGGCAGCCAGGATGCAGGCCACGATGACCGGTGCAGACCACGGACGACGCTCGCGATTGAGCAGCACCCAGACCGTCATCGCGATGGACATTCCAACGATCGTGTCGAACGTCGCCAGTTCCAGGTTGTCGCGAAAGCCCGGATTCCCAATCAAGACAGCAAGCGCGATACTCGCGGCTGTCGTCTCGAGTGCAGACCGCGGACGCACGTGCCAGATGAACAACCCGACAACAAGCAGAACGGGAATGACTGTCAGCAACTTGATGGCTGCAAGTTTCCCGTCGAGCGTGGCCCCGTCGTGCCAAATAGTGGAGAGCGCCAAATACGAAAGCGGACGGTAGTACGCCCCATTCGGATCGAAGAAATACGAGAGCGGCCGCTCGTCCACGTCTTCGAGGAGCGCGATCACCTCTGAAATGGCAAACGGGGACTGCCACAGGGTGAGACACAGCGTGAGAACAACCGGAGCGGCAACAAGGATGAGAGCGGTCGTCCACAACCGCGGCCGGTAGTCGCGCGGATCCTCCTGGAGGATCACGGGCGCACGTGAGGTTCCTGACCCGGCAGAGGTCTTCGACGCTCTGACGCGACGGGCGTCGCGGGTCCGTCGCACGAATGGGACGAACAGGAGCACGACCAGGCAAACGCCCAGCACAACTGAGCTGCTGTCCGCGACGGCCACGACCTTCTCACCGGCCTCAAAACGCTGACGGCGGATGGTTCTGGTTGCGGTAGGTTCGAGCGCTGCGTTCGGGCGGTCGATGCCGTGAGTGTCGGCGACGGATGGGTCGCCTACCAGCGCACGAATGTTGTCGCGGGACGGATCGACAAGGTCATAGCGACGTGTCCGGGGATCGAGCGGCTCACCATCTGCCAGCCGAAACCGTGTCTCGAGACCCTGGCGATCCGAGTCGGATAGCGACGACTGCCATCGGATGTTCACCAGCGCCCCGCGCGGACCGGCGAAGGCTCGAGCGGCGACAGGGAGGGTGACGGCTATCAGTGCGGCGCCAAGCACGGTCCGCCGAAACCAGGTTTCCGATGTCATTGGAGGGCAACGACCGGCGGAGATCCTAGCACGCGCCGGTTGATATCATGAGGGGATGCTTCCTCTCGTCGAGCCCTGGTCGGAGTGTCCCGCCTGCGTGAAAGACACTCCCAAGCGTGCGCTCCACGTTACACGAAATCGTAAGTCTCCCCTCATCAGCGGCCCCTATTACGCCGTTCTCGGCTGCGAGCGATGCGGACTCGCCTATGTGTCGCCTCGACCGACGACCGGCGCGATGAACCGTTTCTACGAGGATGAAGATCGTGACGGATGGACCGTGCGGCACGACGAAGTCGGCGCGGCCGCGAAACGCGACAAGAAGAGCCAGCTTGCCTCGCGTGCCCTGATGCCGATTCTCGGTCCGCGGCGCCAGGGCCGAGCGATCGACATCGGTTGCGGCGCCGGCGACATCCTCAACGTGCTGAAACACTCGGGGTGGACGACGGTCGGCATCGAGCCGCATGCGGCGCTGGCAGCCATCGCCGCTCAGCAGCACCAGATGATCGCCGAGGTGCCGCGGGAACCGACCTTCGACCTGGTCGTCCTCCACCACGTTCTCGAGCACCTGCTGAGTCCCGGTGGCCTGTTGCGAGAAGCACGCGCGGCCGCTGCGCCCGGCGCGAATTTGCTGCTCGGGGTTCCCGCCTTCGAAGAGGCGGCAACGAGCGGCAACATCGCGCGAGCATGCGGACCGATCCACATCAACGGCTTCACGTGGGCTGCGTTGCGTAACGCTGCTCTGATGGCTGGATGGTCGCCGATCGCTCCTCCGGGAGCGCTCGTTTTGAAGGGCAGACACATTCTTTACGCCGTGGCCAGCGATCCCCGGCCGCCCGAACCAGGTGCGCTGGACGTCGTCCTTGACGTCCTCCGGCAATACGGACGGCAACTCGACCGCGCCGGAGAATTCGTGCCGGCGACTGTACAAGCCAGCACTTGACGGCGCCACGCTGGTGACGGCTCGGCTGAAGCCGAGCACTACGACAAAGCTGGACCGAGCACCATGACAGAGGCGGCAGGGGACTTCGACGACCGCCACGATGACCCCGAGGTACGGATGCACAAACGTCTGATCATCGGCTGCGGCGCCGGTCGAACGGGCACGAGCACGCTCGCGGCGCTGCTGAACATGCAGCCCGGCAGCTACGTCACGCACGAACGTTACAGCCACCGGCTGAAGTGGAATGACGGGTCGGCCTTTGCGCAAAAAATGCTGAAGGCCTTCGCCGGCTTCGATGGCGATGGCCTCTACGGCGATGTCGCTCTCCAGTGGGGCTCGACGGCACAGCTCTTTCTGGACGAAGGCGCCAGGGTCGTCGTGACGAAGCGGGACCTGGCGTCCTGGTTGACGTCATGGCAGCGGAAGTCGGGCCGTCGCGACAACTGGAGGCCAAAGGACGAGGGCGGCACACCGGAGAAGTCTCCGTGGTTTGACGCCTTTCCCAAGTTTTCCGCGTGTCAGTCGAAGGAAGAGGCACTCACCGCGTACTACAGGCACTACTACGACGAGGTGGTGGGCGCGCTTGCGAATCGGTGGCCTGAACAGGTCACCGTGTGCGACATCGAAGCCTTCAACTCAGAAGCCGGCCAGCGCCAACTGCTGCTGTTCTGCGGCGTCGAAGCCGACCGGCAGCTGATTGAAGTCGGGATCAGGAAGAATGCATCCAGGCCGAAGGAGGAATGATGGCTCCCTCAAGCGATGACGCCGCGGCCTGTTCAGGAGCAAACCTGCCGTTCTGACTTCTCCACAGACGAATGTGTCTTTCGAAGAGCGATTTCTTGTCGTCTTTCTTCGGATGCCACACCGGGCTCTCACCGGTATAGACCCTGCTCATCTCGAAGAGCTTGCAGTGTCTCAACGCCCCTTGCATCTTCAGCACGTTCTTTGACATCGCCGCGTCGAAATTCTGGCCGTCCCCGAGCGCCGCGATGTTTCTGACAATACCGACACCGCATGCCTGACAGCCGCCCCGGATCCGCGCTTCCTTCACCTGCCAGCCAAGTAGTTCCATGGGCCGGGTCGATGACGCCCAGCTGATGAGGCGCGGCAAATCGAACACGATTGCGTCGGCATCCACCCGGATGCAGACGTCGAAATCCATGCGCTTCAACAGATTGAAGACCGCGGTGCCCTTTCCCTTCATGTTGTTGTCGGTATCGATCGTCAGGCCCCACCGGCCCACCTTCTCTTTTACGAGACGATCGATGCCGTTACTGCAGGCAAAGACGAAGGGATACTTGTCCGAGACGTCATAGAGCGACGAGTTATTCTCGACAAAGTAGTCGATACACGGGTCTACGGGACTCCAGAAGACGAACTTCTTCTCCATACGACGTTCCTGCCAGCTCATTCGCCCGTGACTCGTCGTCATCAGGCACACCTGCACGACCTTACCGTTACCGATCGTGGCAGGCCTTGGGGTTGGGGGAGGCTCCCTTCAAGGCGAGCCGACAGTCGTCGCGGGATCTTGCAGGGTCCGCGCGGCGCCAGGCCACGGATGCCAGCCGGATCCGTGACGCCGTAATTGTAGTCAAATCGCCCGGCGTGAAGATCGACGCGCAACCGTGTGCAGGAGTGCGACTACTGGACGCCGAGCAGCAGCGACGTCAGCTCGTCTGATTCCGGTGTCACAAGGTGCCGGAACCTGGCCGTCGAACGGTGGTCGTCGGTGTACAGAAACGCCAGCGGGGTCACGTACTGCAGCATGACCACGAGGCGTTGGGCGCTCCGATCCTGAAAGCGGCTCCCATAGTGAAGACATCGACTCGTGTCGATGAAAGCGGTCGTTCCCGCCAGACCGGTCATCGTCACCTCCGAATCGAGTCCGCCGAGCGCGTCGCTGACTTCCTGGTCGGTCAGCCGGTTCTTGTACCGGTATCCGGTACGGTCGCGGACCACCTGCGACTGGCTTGCGGGAAGAAACGTCAGGGGGCCCGTGGCGGGTGTGACCTCGTCGCAGAGTACGAACACCTTGATCTGTTCGGCTTCGTCGCTGTCGCAATGGTACAGCTGGCTTTTCAGCAGCTCCTCGCCGGTGTAACTCGAGTACATGAAGTTCGCGTACTGGAGGATCGGCACCATGCCGAGATACGACGCGGCTGCAGCGACAATTTCTGGACGAAGGCCCAGCTGCAGAATCGGCGAATCGAGTGACCAGGCACGCTGCTCCCCAAGCGAGATCAGGAACGCCTTGTGTGCATCCGCCTGCTTGCCGGCGACATCTGCGGTCGCCAGCATGGCGTGAGATGCGGCCAGGACGGCGCCCATCTCGAACCGTCCCGCCGGCACGACCACGTAGCCATCCTCGCGTGACACGTTGACAGCGGCCCGCGGCGCAAGCTCTGGCGCCAGCGCCACACGTCGCTCCAGGCGATCCGGCATCTCGACGGCGCGTTCCTGCCGGTACTTCCGCCGAATCTCATCCGTACTGACACGGAAGGCGTGGCTCGCTGGCTTCTCTTTTGCCGATTTGATCTTGTTCATGACGGCTCGACTACGGGATATCCAAGGCGGCCGAGATCCTGACCGAACAGCCTGGACAAGGCGCTATTCCCTCTCCGAATCGTCTCACGTTCGTCGTCCGAGAAGCTTCGCTCGATGACATCGAACGGCACATTGGCTTTCTTGTAGCTGCCGTGCCGCTGGTCGTGAATCCTGCGGAACCGCCGCTTCATCTGCAGCAGCTCGTCGGACGAGAGGTCAGATTTGTGGGCCTCGTAGAGCACCCGGCCGAGCAGGAAGCCGAGCTCGTCGATGCGCTCCTTGGTTGGCGGGGCCTGGGCGAACGACGCCGCGAGCGCGTCGAAGTCCACCTCGAGAAAGCTCGAG